>JAYVBU010000190.1:0-2999 GCA_043750335.1 Betaproteobacteria bacterium
AACTTTTTTACCCACGACCATCATCATATCGGCCAGCTCGTCGATCACCACCACGATGAGCGGCAACGGCTCAAGTGGCTCAGGGTTCTCCGGCGTGAGCGAGAAAGGATGCGTGATCGGCGTACCGGCTTTTTTGGCATCAGCAATTTTTTGGTTGAAGCCAGCAAGATTTCGCACACCCTGGCTCGACATCAAACGATAGCGCCGGTCCATCTCGTTTACGCACCAAGTCAAGGCATACGCCGCTTGGCGCATATCGGTTACGACTGGCGCGAGCAGATGCGGGATACCTTCGTACACAGATAGCTCCAGCATTTTTGGATCGACCAAAATCAAACGCACTTGAGACGGATCCGCTTTGTACACCAGGGACAAAATCATCGCGTTGATCGCCACGCTCTTGCCCGAGCCGGTCGTACCCGCCACCAATACATGCGGCATCTTGGCTAAATCGGCCACGACCGGCTTACCGGTGATGTCCTTACCCATGGCGATGGTCAGGGGCGAGGCCATGTCAGCATAGACTTGGGAGCTTAAAATCTCAGCCAAGCGAATCACTTGGCGCTTCGGGTTAGGTAACTCGAGCCCCATGCAGTTTTTACCGGGGATCGTCTCTACCACGCGGATGCTCACCACCGACAAAGCGCGCGCGAGGTCTTTAATCAGATTAACAATCTGGCTACCCTTCACCCCCACCGCTGGCTCGATCTCGTAGCGCGTGATGACCGGGCCGGGATAGGCGGCGACCACCTTGACCTCAACACCGAACTCCAGCAACTTGCGCTCGATTAAACGCGAGGTAAATTCAAGTGTATCGGCGGAGAGTAATTCGATTTCACCATCGGCTTCATCCAGAAGATGCAGCGGCGGTAACGGCGAGTCCGGCAAATCAGCAAACAGCGGCGCTTGCTTTTCTTTTTGCACACGCGTCGATTGGGGAATCTCCAGCACGGGGCGCTCGATACGAATCGGTGCGTAGTCATCTTCAAAGTGTTTTTTAAGTTCCTGCACGACTTCTTGACGCTCGATGCTGGCGACTTCGCCCGCTTTGCGATCACGCCGATTGTCGATGGTGCGGCGCATCGCAAAATAGCTCCACTCCACGCCGTAGCCGATCTGCTCCATGATCGTCAGCCACGAAGCGCCACTGAGCAGGCTAAAACCTACGCCGAACAATGCCAGCAAAAACAGCGTCGCGCCGGTATGGCCAAAGGCGCTCGCCAGCATCTGCCCGACCACGACGCCCGAAATGCCGCCAGGCGCATCGGGCAAGGACACACTAAGGTTATACAGGCGCAGATGCTCCAGAGCACTACTACCGAACAGGACCATGACGAACCCGACAAACGCCACGAACAAGGACCGCCGCTCACTGATGCCCGCGCTTTCAATGCGCTGATAGCCCCACCAAACCAAATAGCCGAGGTACACGACGCCCCAATAGGCAGAGAGGCCAAACACATGCAGCAGCACATCCGACAACCACGCGCCGAGGTGGCCGCCCGCATTGTGCACACTCAGATCGCTACCACCATGCGACCAGCCAGGGTCGCCTGCTTGGTAGGTAAAGAGAATTAGCGCGAGATACACCGCGCCCGCGATGAGCACAAACCACCATGCTTCGCGCAGCAAAAGCACGAGCCTTGCATTGGATACATGCCCACTTGCCTTGCCCGCAGAGCGATTGGAAATAGCCATTGATTCAACTAATTAATGAATGGGCGATTATACCAACATCAACGCCGCCATAATGCAGGGATTACTGCTAAAATTCGGGCTCGTTTTATTCCCTTTGCCCTTTTTTTGCAGGAGCTTTACATGTCCGTCAAGCATTGCCGTTTGCTCATTCTTGGTTCCGGCCCCGCAGGTTATAGCGCTGCTGTTTACGCCGCACGCGCGAATTTAAAGCCGGTGATGATTACCGGTCTCAGCCAGGGTGGTCAGCTCATGACCACGACCGACGTCGATAACTGGCCAGCCGATGTCAATGGCGTACAGGGCCCGGACTTAATGCAGCGCTTTCAGGCACACGCCGAACGCTTCAACACCGAAATCATTTTTGACCACATCCACACTGCCAAGCTCACCGAAAAACCAATGACGCTCATCGGCGACGCGGGGACGTACACCTGCGATGCGCTCATCATCGCTACCGGCGCTTCCGCCAAATACTTGGGAATTCCGTCGGAACAAGCTTTTATGGGCCGTGGCGTGTCCGGGTGCGCCACCTGCGACGGCTTTTTCTACAAGAACCAAAAAGTCGCCGTGATCGGCGGCGGCAATACCGCCGTCGAAGAAGCGCTGTATCTGGCCAACATTGCCAGCCACGTCACCCTGGTGCATCGACGTGAAACATTTAAATCAGAGAAAATTTTAGTCGATCATCTCATGCAAAAAGTCGCCGACGGCAAGATCACACTGGCTTTAAACCAAGAGCTGGACGAAGTGTTGGGCGATAAAACCGGCGTCACCGGCATGCGGCTAAAATCCACCAAAGATGGCGTCACCCAAGACATCACACTTACCGGTGTATTCATCGCTATTGGTCACAAGCCAAACACCGATCTGTTTGAGGGTCAGCTCACTTTGGCAGGCGGCTACATCGTGACCCAAAGCGGTAACGCCGGTAATGCCACCGCGACCAATATTCCAGGCGTTTACGCCGCAGGCGATGTGCAAGACCACATCTACCGCCAAGCTATCACCAGCGCAGGCACGGGCTGCATGGCGGCACTGGATGCGGAACGCTACCTCGACCAACTTGGACAAGCCTAAGCCCCCCTTAAGAAAAGCCAAGCTCCCCACTGCGGATGACGCGGCGCTGTTCCGCGACGCAGTGGGCGATGCACGTAAATTGCCCGACCCAGGCCGACTTCCCCCGCCCCCACCCTACGCCAAACCCATACCCCGACAACGTATGCGTGGCGACCCGCCCGCCCATGATCTACTCACAGATCATGTGATGGATAGTCCGAACGAAGACGAGGCGCTATCCTTTC
>JAYVBU010000191.1:0-6618 GCA_043750335.1 Betaproteobacteria bacterium
GTAAGTGCAGCTTGGCGACTTTGAGTGGCTTCTCGCCAAGATCGATGCCGGTTACTTCAGCGCCGCGCGCGGCCATGCTCTCGGACAGAATGCCGCCGCCGCAGCCGACGTCGAGGACTTTTTTACCGGCGATGCGGGCGAGCCCGTCGATGTAATTCAGACGCAGCGGGTTGATGTCGTGCAGCGGTTTGAACTCGCTATTCGGATCCCACCAGCGATGCGCTAGCGCGGAAAATTTTTGCAGTTCGAGTTCGTCAGCGTTCATGGGAAGATGATACTAGTTTTTTAGCACGCCTTGCCAATGCGCAGCGCGGGCTTTGATCTCATGCGCGTCGAGCGTGGTAAGGGTGCGCGTATTTAAGAGCCGTTTGCCGGCAACCCATACATCGGTGATTTGTTCGCGCCCCGCTGCGTACACCAGTTGCGAGGCGACGTCATACAAGGGCGCGGTTTCCAGTGCGGATAAATCCAGCGCCACGATATCGGCGGCCTTGCCGGCTTTAAGTGAACCGATTTCCTGGTCCAGCCCCAATGCTTTCGCGCCGTTGAGCGTGGCCATGGCCAGCGCTTGGTGCGCGGGGAGGGCGGTGGCATCCCCACTCGCGCCTTTGGCGAGCAAGGCGGCGATGCGCATCTCGGCGAGCAGATCCAAGCGATTGTTGCTGGCTGCGCCATCGGTGCCGAGGCCGATGTTGACGCCACGGGCGATGAGTTGGGTTATCGGCGCAATGCCACTAGCGAGTTTGAGATTGGAGACGGGGCAATGCGCGATATTGACGCCGCGTTCCGCGCACAGTGCGATCTCACCTTCCGTTAAATGCACCATGTGCGCTGCGGTCACATTCGGCCCGAGCAAGCCGAGGTTCTGCATGCGCGCCATCGGGCGTAGTTGGTGTTCGGCCAGACTGTGTTTGATCTCATCGTGTGTTTCATGCACATGGATATGGATGGGGACTTCTAATTGTTCGGCCAGCGTAAGGATTTTTCCGAACGTTTTGTCGCTTACCGTATAGGGCGCATGTGGTGCCATGCTGAAACCGATGCGTTCATGGTCGCGATATGCGTCGCGCGCATCCAGGCCTTTACGCAGGTAGTCATCTGCATCGGCGGCGTAAGCCGTAGGAAATTCGAGCGCGATCATGCCAATCATGGCGCGCAAACCTGCCTGATCCACGGCTTGCGCCGTGGCTTCGGGAAAGAAATACATATCGTTGAAGCAGGTGGTTCCGCTACGCAGCATTTCTGCACAGGCGAGTAGCGAGCCGTCTTTCACGAATGCAGGCGACACGTGTTTGCCTTCTGACGGCCAGATATGTTCGCGGAGCCAAGTCATGAGCGGTAGATCGTCGGCCAAGCCGCGCATCAGCGTCATCGCGGCATGGGTGTGCAGATTGACTAGGCCCGGTATTAACACGTGCTGGCCGAGCGCAATTTCTTCGCGCGCGGCGAAGCATTGGGCGGCATCCGTCGTGGGCGTGAGTGCGACGATGCGCCCCGCGTCGATGGCGATGCTGTGATGTTCCAGCACCAGAGAAAACGGTTCGACTGGAAGTATCCAGCGGGCGCTAATGAGGGTGTCGATTGTTCTCATGGGGTTTGAGCGCTCAAAAAAAAGCCCCGCTCAATGGCGGGGCTGGATTGTTATTACTGTAATTACTTAGCGGGTGCCTGGACTTTAACTTCCACCAGTACGCGGCGGTTAGGTTGCAGACATTCAACTAGTTTTTTGTTGCTGCGGCTTTGTGCGCCTTTCACACTCTTGCAATCAACCAGCGGATCGGCTTCACCCTTGCCTGCGGTTTCGATGCGTTTTGCATCAATGCCTTGGGCGACGATATAGCTCTTGGCGGCAGCGGCGCGGCGCTCGGACAGTTTTTGGTTGTAAGTGTCTGAACCGATACGGTCGGCATGGCCAGTGACCAACACGACTTCTACTTCGGGATATTGTTTCATCTTGGTGACGACTTCTTCATCCAAGGTTTTTTTGCCGTCAGCGCGTAGATCCGATTTGTTGAAATCGAATAGCGTTTCGGCTTGCAGATTGATTTTGGAAAAAGCAGGTTTAGCTGGGCCTAGATCAGGCGGCATCAAAGGTAGGGCTGGAACGGTGTCTTGCTTCTTAGCTTCGGGTTTTTTCTCTTCTTTTTTGACCAGATCAGGGTCGCATTCAGCGATCGCCATGGCCGGGGTCCAAGAACCAGTGCGCCAGCACAGCCCCGCACCGCTCTTGACTACATGTTTGTTGTTGTCTTGCAGATAACCGGGAGTGACTTTGCCGTCACTGTGGGCGGCTGCTACGCCTGCGCCGAGTCCGAGGGTCAGCGCAATCAGCAGGCTGGAAGCACTTTTCATGAGGGGGGAAATTGTCATGGTGTCACCTTTCTTTTCTTATAAATCCGGGGGGAAACGCTTTGGGCGGATGTTAACCATATAACACAAGAAATACAAGACGCGAGTACGGGTAGGTTCGGATGTTTGTGTGCCGCGTCATATGCTTGCAGCGCGAGTCTGGCTGGGGCGAGGGGGGCGTGTTACAATCTTCAACTTTGATTCTGTCCCTCCGTCGCCCTGGCGGATACAATATAAGTAACTGATAAATATGGATCAATTCGCAAAAGAGACGATTCCGGTCAGCCTCGAAGCCGAAATGCGCAGTTCTTACCTCGATTATGCGATGAGCGTAATTGTGGGGCGGGCCCTACCCGATGTGCGCGATGGGCTGAAACCAGTGCATCGCCGCGTGTTGTTCGCCATGCACGAGTCGAACAATGTATGGAACCGACCTTATGTAAAGTGCGCGCGCGTAGTCGGCGATGTGCTGGGTAAATATCATCCGCATGGCGACACGGCGACCTACGATGCGCTGGTGCGCATGGCGCAGGATTTCTCCATGCGCTACATGTTGATCGACGGCCAAGGCAACTTTGGCTCGATCGACGGCGATTCCCCCGCTGCTTATCGTTACACCGAGTGCCGCCAAGCGCGCATCACATCGGAGTTGCTGGCTGATATTGACAAAGAAACCGTCGATTTCGTGCCAAACTACGATGGCAAAGAGATGGAGCCTACGGTGCTCCCCACCAAGACGCCGAATCTGTTGATAAACGGTTCGTCGGGTATTGCGGTGGGTATGGCGACCAATATACCGCCACACAATTTGACCGAGGTGGTGGATGCCTGTCTGGCGATACTCATCAATCCAGCTATCACCATCGACGAGTTGATCGAAATCGTGCCTGCGCCGGATTTCCCTACTGCAGGCATTATCTACGGCACGGCGGGCGTCAAAGAAGGTTACCGCACCGGTAAAGGCCGGGTGGTAATTCGCGCCCGTACACATTTTGAGGATTTAGAAAAAGGCCGTCAGTCGATCATCATCGACGAACTACCCTATCAAGTGAACAAGGCTAATTTGCTGATTAAGATCGGCGAGTTGGTGCGTGAAAAGCGTTTGGAAGGCCTCTCCGATTTACGTGACGAGTCGGATAAGTCTGGCATGCGCGTGGTGATTGAATTAAAGCGCGGCGAAATGCCTGAGGTGGTGCTGAACAATTTGTACAAGCTCACGCCGATGCAAGACACCTTTGGCATGAATATGGTCGCGCTGGTCGATGGTCAGCCGCGCTTGCTGAATCTGAAGCAAATGCTGGATGCCTTCTTGCGCCATCGGCGCGAGGTGGTGACGCGACGCACGATTTTTGAATTGCGTCGTGCGCGCGAGCGTGGCCATATCTTGGAAGGTTTGGCTGTAGCGTTGTCCAATGTGGATGAGATCATCGCCCTGATTAAAGCGTCCGAGACGCCCGCCATCGCCAAAGAGCGTTTGATGGATAAAACATGGGCCTCCACCCTGGTGGGCGAGATGCTGGCGCGCGCCGTGGCCGATGTAAACGCGAGTCGCCCCGCAGGGCTTTCTGCCGAGTTTGGCATGACATCCCAAGGCTACCGTCTATCCGACACACAAGCACAAGCGATTCTGGAATTGCGCTTGCAGCGCCTGACGGGCCTGGAGCAAGACAAGATCGTCGCCGAGTATAAAGACGTGCTGGAAAAAATTGCCGACTTGCTCGACATTCTCGCCAAGCCCGAACGCATCACCCAAATCATCACCGACGAACTGGGGCAGGTCAAAGCGCAATACGGCGATAAGCGCAGAAGCGAGATTGTGCAAAATGCACAAGACATCTCGATGGAAGACCTCATCACGCCCGAAGACGTAGTAGTAACCCTCTCGCATGCGGGTTACATGAAGGCGCAACCCTTGGTTGAGTACACCGCGCAAAAACGCGGCGGACGCGGCAAGCAGGCCGCGCCGACCAAAGAAGATGATTTCATCGAAAATCTTTTCATCGCCAACACCCACGATTACATCCTATGTTTCTCCAATCGTGGTCGCGTGTACTGGATCAAAGTCTATGACGTGCCGCAGGGCAGCCGCATTTCGCGCGGCAAGCCGATAGTGAATTTGCTGCCGCTGGAAGAGAGCGAAAAAATCACCGCACTATTGCCCATCAAGGAGTTTGACGAGCAGCATTATGTATTCATGGCGACCGCCATGGGCACGGTGAAGAAAACGCCGCTTACCGAATTCTCTCGCCCGCGCACCAGCGGCATTATTGCGGTGTCCCTAGACGAAGGCGACTATCTAGTGGGTGCAGCCATCACCGATGGCAAACACGATGTGATGTTGTTCTCCGATGGCGGCAAGGCCGTGCGCTTTGAAGAATCCGATGTGCGCCCGATGGGACGCGGCGCGCATGGTGTGCGCGGCATGCGTCTGGCCGAAGGCCGAAAAGTCATCTCGATGCTGGTGGCGGAAAGCGAAACCCAATCCGTATTGACCGCAACAGAAAATGGTTACGGTAAGCGCACCCCGATCACCGAGTACACGCGCCATGCGCGCGGCACGCAAGGCATGATCGCGATTCAAACCAGCGCGCGTAACGGCCCGGTGGTAGCCGCAACCTTGGCGGACGAAACCGACGAGATCATGCTCATCACCACCGGTGGCGTGCTGATCCGTACCCGCGTCAAGGAAATTCGCGAAATGGGTCGCGCGACACAGGGTGTGACGCTCATCAATACCGGCGAAGGTGAGAAATTGGTCAGCTTGCAACGTATTGTCGAAACAGATGTAGAAGGCGGCGTAGAGGAAGAATAGGCAATAGACAGGATTAACAGGATTGAGCAGGATTTACAGGATTAATCATGTTAATCCTGTCCATTTTTTTTAGGGATGAATATGGAACGTATATACAACTTCAGCGCAGGCCCGGCGGTATTGCCGCAAAAAGTGCTCGAACAAGCGCGCGATGAAATGCTCAACTGGCAAGGCTGCGGCATGTCGGTGATGGAAATGAGCCATCGCGGCAAGGAATTCATGGGCATCGCAGCGCAAGCCGAGACCGATCTGCGCGAGTTGCTGGCGATTCCTGCCAACTACAAAGTGTTGTTTCTACAGGGCGGTGGATCAAGCCAGTTCGCGATGATTCCGATGAACCTGTTGCGCGGCAAAAAGAGCGCGGATTATGTGAACACCGGCGAATGGTCGAAGAAGGCCATCAAGGAAGCGAAGAAATATTGCAGCGTGAATGTCGCGGCTACATCCGAAGACAAAAATTTTTCCTATGCGCCGACCCAAGATAAATGGTCGCTCGATGAAACAGCCGCCTATGTGCACTACACGCCAAATGAAACCATTGGCGGGGTGGAGTTTAATTGGGTGCCGCAAACCGGCAATGTACCGTTGGTGGCGGATATGTCCTCGAATATTTTGTCGAAGCCGGTCGATGTATCGAAATTCGGTTTGATCTACGCAGGTGCGCAGAAAAACATTGGCCCGGCGGGCTTGACCATCGTGATCGTGCGTGACGATTTGTTGGGCGAAACGCTTGCCGGTACGCCGAGCATGATGGATTACAAAATCCATGCCGACAACGAATCCATGTACAACACGCCGCCGACCTACGGCATCTATATGGCGGGTTTAGTGTTCAAATTATTGAAGCACAACGGCGGGCTGGCCGCGATGGAAACCCACAATGTCGCCAAAGCTAATCTGCTGTACGACTACCTGGATGCGACCAATTTTTATCAGTGCCCGACCGCCGTCGATAACCGTTCGCGTATGAATGTGCCGTTCACCTTGAAAGATGCGGCGCTGGATGAAGCCTTCCTCAAAGGTGCGAAAGAGCGCGGGCTGGTGCAGCTAAAAGGCCACCGTTCGGTAGGCGGTATGCGCGCGTCGATTTACAACGCGATGCCGATAGAGGGCGTACGTGCCTTGGTGGAACACATGAAGGCTTTTGAGAAACAGCATGGCTAAGAAATTCAAGATTCAAACGCTGAACAATATTTCCGCGCAGGGTTTATCGCGACTGCCGGCCGATCACTATGAGATCGGTAATGACACCGCCGAACCCGATGCGATTTTAGTGCGTTCGGCCAAGATGCACGATATGACGATTGCGCCCAGCGTGAAAGCCATCGCGCGCGCCGGTGCAGGCACTAATAACGTTCCCGTGGCCAAAATGAGTGAACGTGGCGTACCCGTTTTCAATGCGCCGGGCGCTAACGCCAACGCAGTGAAAGAATTGGTGATCGCGGGTATGTTGATGG
>JAYVBU010000192.1:0-6592 GCA_043750335.1 Betaproteobacteria bacterium
CGGAACGCGCCGCAGAGTTCTTTGGCGATCGGCGGCGGAATGATTTCGACATGCTGCAGGGTGGGATACATCTCGGCCACGCTGGGCGCGAACACGACATCCGCACCAGCCTGTTTTAATTGCGCGCAATCCGCGTCCAGGGTGCGCGGATAGGTTTGAAAATCTTCCGCCGGGCCGAATTGCAGGGGATTGACGAAAATACTCGCCACCACGCAATCGCCGTGTTCGCGCGCGGTACGCACCAAGGCCAAATGCCCCGCATGCAAATTACCCATGGTCGGCACAAACGCCACCGTGCCTGCCGCGCTTAGGCGCGCATTCAAGGCCTCAATGGTATGAACTACATCCATCAGCTAAGACAATGTTCAGGCGCGGGGAACTGCTTGGCTTTGACGGCAGCGACATAGCACTCAACAGCTTGTTGAATGCTCGTAGCACCTTCCATGAAATTCTTGGCGAATTTGGGCGGCTTGCCGTAAACGCCAAGCATATCGTGCAGCACCAGCACTTGGCCGGAGCAATCGACACCCGCGCCGATGCCGATGGTGGGAACAGAAATGGCGGTGGTGACTTCGCGCGCTAATCCGGCGGGGATGGCTTCGAGCAGCAGCATGCCGATACCCGCCTCCACCAGCGCGGCGGCATCGGCTTTGAGCTGCGCCGCACCTTGTTCGGTTTTGCCTTGCACGCGATAGCCGCCTAATTGATGCACGGATTGCGGCGTCAGCCCCAAATGGCCGAACACGGGCACACCGCGCTCGACCAAAAAGCGCACGGTGTCCGTCATAGCGCGACCGCCTTCCAGCTTGACCATGTGCGCGCCAGCACGCATCAATTGGCTGGCGTTTTGAAAAGCGTCTTGCGGATTATTTTGATAACTCCCAAAGGGCATGTCGGCCACGATGAAGGCACTGCTTGAGCCGCGCGCCACGCACTCAGTGTGATAAATCATGTCGGCAAGCGTGACCGGCAGCGTGGATTCGCGGCCTTGCAGCACCATGCCGAGCGAATCGCCGACGAGCAGAATATCCACGCCGGCTGCTTCCAACAGCTTGGCGAAGCTGGCGTCGTAACAGGTCAAGGCGGTGATTTTTTCACCCGCCTGTGCCTTTTTTTGTAATGTCGTCAGTGTGTTTCGCATCACTCGCCCCGATTGAAAAACTCGCGCCCGCTGCGCATTTTGTCGATGCGGGAAATCAACAACGCAAAGTCTTTCGGATCATCCACGAAATTTAAATTCTCGCTATTTACAATGAGTAAGGGCGACGCTTCATATTGGTAAAAATAGCGGCTGTAACTTTCCGCGAGCTTTTCCAGATATTCCTCGTTGATCGGTCGCTCATAACTCACCCCGCGCCGCAGCACGCGTTCGTACAGTACTTCGACTGGCGCTTGGAGATAGATTACCAGATCGGGCGTCGCGGTTTGCGGCTGCAAGTGCGTATAGATTTGCTGGTATAAGCGAAACTCCTGATCGGATAGCGTCATCCGCGCGAACAAGGGGTCTTTGTCCAAAATAAAATCTGCCACCGTTGGCCGTCCGAACAGGTCGGCCTGCTTTAAACTATGCAGCTGCTCCACACGTTGAAACAGAAAAAATAATTGCGTGGGGAGCGCAAATCGCTCCATGTCTTGATAGAACTTCGGCAGAAAGGGATTATTTTCCGCCCCCTCCAATAAGGTATCGGCTTGCCAATAATCAGCGAGCTTTTGGGTCAGGCTGGTCTTGCCGACGCCAATCGGGCCTTCCACCACGATGTAATGAAAACGTGACTGCATTACGCTTCTCGACTAATGCTTTGATTATTGCACTGCGCGAGCCAATCACTCGCCGACCCATGGCCGGGTATCACGCAGTGGGGTTCGATTTCAAGCAAAGGCAGCAGGACAAAAGCGCGTTCATGCATTCTCGGATGCGGTAAGGTCAGGCCGGGTTCGTGAAAAACCAGGTCGTCGTACAGTAGCAAATCAAGGTCCAAGGTACGTGGCGCGTTGCGAAATTCGCGTACGCGCCCGAATTCCTGTTCAATGCTCAGCAGCGCTTGTAACAAATCATGCGGCGCGAGTTGCGTCATGATCCGGGCCACAGCGTTGATGAAATCGGGTTGGTCGGCATAGCCCACCGGTGCGCTGCGATAGAGTGAAGAGCGCGCGACCAAACGTGTGCCGGGGAGTCGCGCCAAGGCATCGAAGGCCAGTTTTACTTGCGCTTCAGGTTGCTCCAAATTGCTGCCGAGTGCGACGAAAGCGCGATGCGAAGTGGTGTCTGACATTTAGGAAAAACTTGTAACCACGGATGAACACGGATAAACACGGATAAAATCCATCACGCAGTGACGAACGAAATACAGGGCTTGGCCTAACCAGGATTTATCTGTGTCCATCCGTGTGCATCCGTGGTTAAGTCTTTTAATCTTCAACTGGCAGCGCTGCGCTCTTTGGCTTACTGCTACGACGGCGGCGCTTGCGCGGGGGGGCTTCGTCTTTAATCAACATGTGCTCGCGTTCGGTGTCGTTAGCGTGCTGAAAAATTTCCCACCATTGCCCGACCGTGGCATCCACTTCCCCGCTGCCACAGCGCAGCAACAGAAAATCGAAACCCGCGCGAAATTTTGGGTTTTCGACCAGACGGAATGGCCGCTGTCCGGCGCGCTGTAGAAAACGCGGTTGCATGCTCCAAATTTCGCGCATGGTCGCGGTGTAGCGGCGGGGGATAGCCAGGTTCTCGACCTGCGTTTGGATCACGTCGTCCATGGCCTCACTCAGCGCGGGCAAAGGCCGCATGTCTTGTCCTTGATATTTTTCCCAGCACGTCAAAACTTCATGCCATAACAGGCTGGCAAATAAAAATGCCGGTGAAACAGGCTTGTCTTCGCGTACACGTTCATCCGTGCTTTGCAGCGCAAGCGTGATAAAACGCTCGCCCATCGGCTGCTCCAGAATTACATCCAGCAGCGGCAGCAGGCCGTGGTGTAATCCCTCTTCGCGCAGACGATGCGCGCTGGTGAGTGCATGGCCGGAATGAAACATTTTCAACATCTCATCGAACAAACGCGACTTCGGCACCTCTTGCAATAGATCAGCGAGCGCCTGGATTGGCTTTTTTGTCGTCGCGTCAATTTTAAATTCAAGCTTGGCCGCTAGGCGTACTGCGCGCAGCATGCGTACTGGGTCTTCGCGGTAACGGGTTTCGGCATCGCCGATAATGCGTAATACGCCGCTCTTCGCGTCGGCGACGCCATTTAGATAATCCCATACCTCTTGCTTAGCTGGATCGTAGTACAAAGCATTGACGGTGAAATCGCGGCGCACCGCGTCTTCATATTGGCTACCAAAGACGTTGTCGCGCAACAGGCGACCACTGTCGCTTTGGCGATGACTGTCATCGTCTGCTTCTTCTGCATCTGCACTGGTCGGCGCAGAAGGGCCGCGAAAAGTTGTGACCTCAATTGTTTCGCGCCCGCACATCACATGCACGATGCGAAAGCGGCGTCCAATTATGCGTGAGCGGCGAAACACATCGCGCACCTGTTCCGGTGTCGCATCAGTGGCCACATCGTAGTCTTTGGGTTCCAAGCCCAGCAGCAGGTCACGCACTGCGCCACCCACGACAAAAGCGGCAAAGCCTTGCGCGCGCAAATCGACACACACTTTCACCGCACAAGGGCTGATGTGGTCGCGGGAAATACCGTGTTTACGCAGCGGAAGAATGACGGGGTCGTGGCTGGACGCGCTGCTTTTCTTGAAGAATCGGCGAATTATTTTTTGAATCATGCGCGAAGTTTACTACATCGGGCGTCGGGGGTCAGGCGTCAGCGAATAATCATGCACACTAGGGGTTTCCTGACACCCGCATTCTCAAACGCTCGCGCCCATCCGCACATAATCCTCAATCAGCTTGGGTTTGCCGAAGTAATAGCCCTGGGCATAATCCACGCCCATGCGCGTTAACGCTTCCACGGTTCGGGCATCTTCCACATGCTCGGCAATCGATTTTGCGCCGAACACAGATGACAACTCGCGAATGTGTTCGACAATTTTATTGTCCAAAGTATCGGTGAGCATTTGCTGCACAAAACTGCCGTCGATTTTGACAAAATCTGGTTTGAGTTTGCGTAAATAACTATACGTCGAATAACCCGCACCGAAATCGTCTAAAGCAATCTTGCAGCCCCCGGCGCGAATCTCGTCAAATAATTTGAAAAACTCAGCCCCCATATCCGTGGTTTGGCGCTCGGTAAATTCGATGGTGATTTTGCGATCCTGCGCCATGGGCGATCTTAACAACTGACGGAAATCCTCTCGAAACTCCGGCGCGAGCAGCGAGTTCATGCTGATATTGACGAATAAATGCACACCCTTTGGCACCGAGTTTATGGCTTTATTGATGATAAACAAATCCATTTCGCGAATCAGCCCCAAATCTTCAGCAATAAGCACGAACTCGTCTGCTACGACGTATTCCTTGCCACGTTTCAAACGCGTGAGCACTTCGTAGGCCATCAGTTCGTTTTTGCGTAAATCCCAAATCGGCTGCAAAAAGGGAGCGATCAAACCATTGTTGAGCGCATTACGTAACTCAAAGCCCTGAGAAAAAATATCCATGATCGCTTCGCCCATATCCTTGGGCAGGGTATCGACGCGGTTGCGGCCATTTTTTTTGGCGTGATAAAGCGCAACGTCGGCGGCACGCACTAAATCCTGGGGCGTTTTGCCATAAGCGGGCGCTAGCGCGACACCAATTGAAGTCTGAATGCGCAACTCCCCCACCGGCAGACGAATGACCATATTGGACAAGTCCTGATGAATGCGCCGCGCCGCCGCTTGCGCTTCATCTTGTCCGATGTTTTGCAGCACGACCGCAAACTCATCTCCCGCGAGACGCGCCACCGTACCGCCTTGCGCGCCGATCATTAAGCGGTCTGCCACTGCGCGCAATACTTCATCACCTACGGGGTGGCCATAGGTGTCGTTGATAAATTTAAATCCGTCGATGTCGATAATCAACAGCGCTAACTGGCGGGCGCGGGAAATACTCATGGACATCATATTGGCCAGCATCTCGTCAAAATGCCGCCGGTTATAGACACCGGTCAATGGATCGGTAATCGTCAGGCGATAGAGGGATTGCTCGTGCTCGCGCTGCGACTCCTGCAACTTTAGATTTTCGGAAACATCTTCCAGCGTACTAACAATGCCGGAAAATTCACCCTGCTGGTCATATTGCCGGGTCGCGCTCATGCGCAACCACACCGAGCGGCCATCCTGTGCGCGCACCTCGATCTGCATGTCGTAAGTGTGTAACTGTTCCAAGCGGCCAAATACAAAATTGGCCTGATGCTGCGGCTGCACTAAAAATTGTGAAAAAGGCTTACTCAAGCAATGGTTGATGGCATAACCCGTCAACTTTTCCCACGATGGGTTGATGAACAAAATCTTGCCTGCGTGATCCAGCTCAAGCAACACCTCACGCATATTGTTCACCAAATTACGCAGACGCAACTCGTTGCTCGCTAACTTGCCGCGCGTCGATTCTAAATCACCAATCTGCTGACGCATGACCTTTGCTGATTCAACAAAGGCGGTAGTGAGATGGTGCACTTCTTCGCTTGCACCCTCTGTTGGCATGATCGTGGTGTCCAGATTCCCCTGCGTGAATTCCCGCGCCATCACCGTCAGCGGCCCCAAAGGCGCGACAAAAAAACGGATCAAGAATTGGAGTGCAATCAAATCGAAAGCGAGCAATATCAGCAGCAAGTAACCGACATTTTCCAATAGCGCACGGACATCTTGATTGATCGGGCCGTTGGATAAATAAATGGTCAAGACGCCGAGCGGTACGCCATCCCGCCAGAGCTGCGTGGACATGCCCTGCTCCAACGCCGAGAGTTTGAACCAGCTCGCCACGAGATGCACCGGCGCAAATGGCTTGGCTTCATTGAACACGATTTTACCGGCGGCATCTTTAACCACGATTCCGCCGATTAGCGGGTCAGCTTCGACCCGCTTTAAAAACCGGGTCAGTTCTTCGGGCGTTTGTTGGTATAACGCACGTTCAACCGAGGGCACAGTCAAAGATAATATTTTATGGGCGATGGATTGACGGTTGGTCAGTTCTTCGCCGACTTCGTGCATCACTAAATAGGCAGAAAACAGCCCCACCACCATCATCTGCAACACAGCGATGGCGAACATGATGCGCATTTGCATGGTACGCGGCAGCTTGAGCTTCATTCGTCCCCTCACGGGCAATGGGCTAGGGTCAGATCACTTTCAGTATAGTCATCATCGACTGTTGGCAGCAAAAACTTATCACTTAAGCATTTAATTTTTATCTACTTTTCAGACAAGCGCAAACTGATCGTGGGCCAGCCGCGCTCAAGCGCTGTAGCGCTCAGTTGCGGGTCTGGGTCCACTGCAATTGGATCAGTCACCCGCTCCATCAAAGATAGGTCATTGTGGCTATCGCTGTAAAACCAGCTACGTTCGATGCTGGACCAATCCGCGTACTGCGCGGCGAGCCAGGCTTCCAATCGCTTGACCTTACCCTCGCGGAAGCAGGGAATGCCGTCAACTTGCCCGGTAAATTCGC
>JAYVBU010000193.1:0-2983 GCA_043750335.1 Betaproteobacteria bacterium
CCGGAATTTCGCGAAGATCACCTCCCCGGTGCAGTCAATTTTCCCGTGCTCACGGCGCAAGAGCGCGAGCGCGTGGGCACGATTTATAAACAAGTTTCCAGCTTCGAGGCTAAAAAAATCGGCGCGGTGTTAATCGCGCGCAATATCGCGCGTCACATCGAGGATTATTTCGCCAGCAAACCCAAAAACTGGCGTCCACTGATTTATTGCTGGCGCGGCGGTAAGCGCAGCGGGGCGATGGCACACATTCTGAGCGAGATCGGCTGGAAAGTTGCGCGCCTGGAGGGCGGCTACAAAGCGTATCGGCGGCGCGTGATGGAAGACCTTGTCGCCCTACCCCAAGCCTTTCAATTTGAAGTGGTGTGCGGCCCGACCGGATCGGGCAAAAGCCGCTTTCTGCAAGCCCTGGCGGCAGCCGGTGAACAGGTATTGGATTTAGAACAACTCGCCGCGCATCGCGGCTCGGTCTTGGGCAACCTGCCCGATGCGCCACAACCCACCCAAAAAAGTTTCGATAGCCAAATCTGGCAACAGCTGCGGCAGTTTGATTCAAGCAAGCCGGTGTACGTAGAAGCAGAAAGTAAAAAAGTCGGTCAGTTGCGCGTACCCGATGCGCTGATCGAGCGCATGTGGCAACACGGCCACTGCGTCACATTGGAAGTTGCGAGCGCGCAACGCGTACAACTATTGAAAGAAGAGTACGCCCATTTCATCGCCGACCCGCAAAGCCTGCTGGTAAAAGTCGCCTGCCTCAAAGCGCTGCACAGCAAAGAGCGCTTGGCGCATTGGAGCGCGCTTGCCCAAGCCGGGCAATGGGATGAATTCGTGCTCGACATGCTGGTCAGCCATTACGACCCGGCCTATCACCGCTCCACGCTCAAACACTACCCGCAGCTCGATCAAGCGACGGTGCTGCACCCTCGGGACATTTCTTCCAGCGGCTTTGCCACGCTAGCGCAAAGCTTCTTGGCAAGCGCTACCACGCTTATTTGAGCAATTCGTCGGGCGGGCAAGACAAGTTTGGCACGACGATTTCGATGGGCTCGCCCATGCCATTCGCGCCCGTCGGGAATTGCGCCACGAGCGTAAAAATACCTTGCGGCGTGATAATTGGAACGTTGCCGCCGACACTTTCGTCTGCTTGCAAATCACGAGACTCTGGTAATTGCGTCCAGCCGAAAGTGGCTTGTGCGGCCAGCGGCATTTGTAAAGCTTGCCAGCGCTGACGCCATGCAGTGGGCGAGATACGGGCGACCGTTTGCCCGTTTGCATCGGTAAAACGCCACGTCGCCAATGTCAGCCACACGATATCTGTGCGTCGATTATGCAAACCCACGGTTAAGAAACAGGACGTGGCAATTGCCTGCACCGCAGTGGGTGGCAAACCGCGCGCGCTGTAAAATGCGCGCGTTTGCTCAGGCGTACGGGCGGAGAGGTAAAAATCCAAGCCCTCGCGCGTGATGCGCGCATCTGCCGCAAGCACAAGCACGGGGCACGCCAAGAGGAAAATAAAAAAAGTGCGCATGCACAATCCTAGCACGATGGCCGTGCAGTACAGCTAAGGCACTATTGCGCGCGCTCTGCTTTGAAAATGCGAAATTGCATCGGTAGGAAGAATTTTTTCAAAATCGGGTTGAAATACGTATTCGCGCTAGAAGTATCGCCGCCGAGATTACCTAGTGCCACGCGCACTTGGCTAATCAACTGCGAGACGAATTCGGGGTCGGGCGGTGGTGTATAGACCAGTTTTTGCATCCATTCCGCATCGCGCACGTCCGAATTTTCAAGCACGGCTAATTCGCTGGAGAATTGCTGCGCGGCATATCGGTATAACTCGAATTCATCGGGCGTAAATACCGTCTGCTCGCGAATCGCATGGGTCAACTCGACGAGCTGCCGCATATTGTATTGCTTCAATCTGCGCTGGTCGTAATTCCACACGATATAGTCCAAGGCACGTGCGGTGTAATGTACGGCGTCACCGTTCAGCAAATTTAATGTACGGTAGTCTCGAATCTGGCGCAGCAAGCCTTTGTCGCCACCCGCGCGTAAATACACCAAGGCTGCATACACATCTGCACCCACCTCGCCCTGGTGAGAAAAATACCCAGAGCCATATTTCATCACTTCTGTACCGATATCGACTTGCGACATTTGCATCAAGTCATAGCAGTGAAAAATCTCATGGTTCAGGACGGTATCCAGCACCATGCGCACATCGACAGCCGGGGTGCGGCGCGCCAATACCGAACGATACAAGCGCTCACTCGTCAGCAGCGACACAATATCTTTAAAATCGCTCAAATGACTATCGGCAATCACGCAGGAATTACCGCTGGTGCTGGTCTCGGACGCATAGACTGGGTAAGCAAACCCCGCCTTGTGCTGCTTGAGCTTATAGACCACGGTATCGACCGTGTCCTTGATTAATTCCTTGGAGGCGTCTTTCGATTTCAAAAATTGCTGCAAACCCTGCAAGCGCTCAGGCGTGGGCTCACCGGAATACATCAAGTAGAGCGGAAAATACGTATCCTTCGCGTCTATCGTCGGCTCAACAGCCAATACACCGCCCGTGCCCAGCAATAAGGCGGCAAGACCGATATAGCTACAAAACCGCTGCATGGTGACTCCTGACTACGCGCCGACACAACTGATGCGTAAGTACTATATCGGCTTCTGCAAGGTGAGCTTGAAAAACAAATATGGAGCAGGATACAGTCTGGCATGCCGCCGTACTGTTAGGGATAATCTCAGCCATGAACGCTACCGATATTTTAGGGCTGGTCGCCGGCCTTTTCACCACCATCGCCTTCGTGCCCCAAGTCATCAAGACTTGGAAATCAAAGCAAGCAAAGGACATCTCGCTGGCGATGTTTTCACTCTTCAGCACCGGTGTGGCGATGTGGATTGGGTATGGCTTTATCATCGGCTCGCTGCCGGTAATTTTAGCCAATGCCGTTACCCTGGCGCTGGCCTTGACCAT
>JAYVBU010000194.1:0-6592 GCA_043750335.1 Betaproteobacteria bacterium
GGCAATATCCCGCGCTTGATTCGCTTTCCGGATGGCGCGCAATTTCGCACGGCAGAAAACGCGCAAGTCGATCACATGCTTGCCCAATTTCGGCATGCGCGGGGTAGCCGCTGGGTGCATCACCTGGAGACGCACGTGCGCTTTGTGGCCATCGCAGTGGTGGTGATGGCGCTAACCTCCTATGGTCTGGTGAAATACGGCATACCCTATTTTGCCAAGCTTGCGGCGCAGTCGGTGTCTGCCCAGACGGCGGCTTCGATTGATGATGGCGCGGTGCAGGTTTTGGATAAGGCGTTTTTCAAGCCGAGCCAGCTTGATGCCGGAACCCAGGCGCGTTTGACTCGCCGCTTTGAGAGCATGGCGAGGGATGCGGAGCCGGGGTTTAAATATGAGCTGTTGTTCCGTGAGGGTGGCCCCATTGGCGCGAATGCGCTGGCGCTGGCCTCGGGTACGATCATCATGACCGATGAAATGGTACGCGCCGCAAAAAACGATGAAGAAATAGTATCCGTGCTGGCGCACGAAATCGGCCATGTGGTTCATCGCCACAGCTTGCGCCGCGCGTTTCAAAGTTCAGTGGTTGCTTTACTGGGCATCATGCTCACGGGCGATGTGTCCAGCGTAGCGCAAATTGTCGCTGCGCTACCAGTGATTTTGGTCGAGGCGCAGTATTCAAAAAATCTGGAAAGCGAAGCAGACGCCTACTCGCTCGCCTATATGCAGCAGCACCGCATTGACCCGATCAATTTCAAAAATCTCATGCTGCGTTTAGAAGGCAAGCGTTCAGGCAGCGGTAAGATACCCAGTTTTTTTGCCTCTCATCCTGAAACCCGCGAGCGTGTGAAATTATTCGAGCGGCTCGGTCAACAGAATGGCGGCGATGTGAAATAATCGCGCTTCTGTTTGCGTCGCGCCTCTGTCCGCCATGAATTTCCGAAAATGTAATCCCCTCTACGGCTATCGCTGGTTTAGCGAGGGTGCCAAGCTGTTTTTTAGCCAACCGTGGCCATGGTTGGCACTCGTGGGTATGAGCAGTTTTTTGCTGCTCGTGCTGAGCTTGTTACCGGGGCTGGGCTTGATCGGGGTGTTTTTGATTTTTCCTGGGCTGGCCGCAGGTTTTTTGCTCGCGACGCGCGATGAAATGGCGGGGAAGCCGATTACATTCAACCATCTGATTGCGGGTTTTAAAATCGCGCCCCAAGCCTTGTTGGCCGTGGGCGGCCTAGCTTTCGCGGGTATTTTATTGGGCATGTTGGCCTTTGCCCTGGGCTGGCATGCTGAGTTTAAAAAGCTCATGGAGCTGGCGGCGAGCCAGCAGTCAGATCAGGCAGCCTTATTACTTGCGCTGCAAGAACTGCTGATTCCCTCTTTGTTCATGCTGACGGTGCTGTTGCTGGTGGCGATGGCTACTTGGTTTGCGCCAGCGCTGGTGATCTTCAAACAGCTCACACCGCGCGAAGCCATACGTTTGTCGTTCAAGGCGCAACTGAAAAACTTCGCGCCGTTTTTTGTGTTTGCGGCGTTGATGTTGCTCATGGATACGGTGTTGTCCTTTGCACTGCGTATGCTGATTCAGGGCGCGCAGGCTATCGGCGGGGATCAACTTGCGGGCGGTGTCGCGATGTTGATTAGCTTTCCCCTGTTATGCACGTTTCTTGCGATTAGTTTTGCGGCAGCCTATGTGAGTTATGTGGACGTGTTTGAGGGGGCGGGGGAGGTAAAAGCTTGAACCACGGAGTACACAGAGTACACAGAGGAACCCCCTCTGGTATTTATCCGGTTTCACCTCTGTGTACTCTGTGTACTCCGTACCCTGGAGGGTAAATATGTTAAACCGGACTTAATTTCGCATACTGCAAAGCCAGCCGTTTCGTCCCGCTCTGGCGAAAATTCACTTCCACTTCCACGTCCACGCCGCGCCCACGGCAATTGACAATCACGCCCGGCCCGAATTTGGGATGGGTGACATTCTGGCCGACGCGAAAGCCCTGGCCCGATTCGGATTCGACCTGCTTGGTTTGCGGCGCTTCCCACGCGGCGGGCGCATCCACTTGGCGCAGGGGCGCGTTGATCGGCTTTAACAGCTTCTCGGGGATTTCATTCAGGAAACGCGAGGGCACACCGTAGCGTACTTGCCCGTGCAACATGCGGCTCTGCGCGTAGGAGAGATACAGGCGTTTGCGCGCACGGGTGAGGGCCACGTACATGAGCCGCCGCTCTTCTTCCAAACCATCTTGCTCGAACATGCTCTGCTCGTGCGGGCATAGGCCTTCCTCCATGCCGCTGATAAACACGCTGTGGAATTCCAAACCCTTGGCGGCGTGTACCGTCATCAATTGCACGGCTTCTGTCCCTTCGCCCGCTTGGCGTTCGCCCGCTTCGAGTGCGGCATGGGTCAAAAAAGCGGTGAGCGTGTCGGGCATTTCATCGGTGCGCTCGCCGTCGTATTCGTTCAAAAAAGTGCGCGCGGCGTTAACCAGCTCTTCCAGATTTTCTACCCGGTCAGATTCGGTTTTGGAAGCTTGATAGTGCGCCACCAGCCCACTGGCAAAGAGCAGGTGTTCGACTTGCTCGGCTAAATCCAAACCCACGGTGTCGCGGCGCAGTGCCTCGATCAAGAGCACGAAGACGGGGATGCCTTTGCCACTGGCGGCGTTGCCGCCTTTTTGGCATGCCGCCTGCCACAGCGTGAGGCCTTGCCCGCGCGCGGTTTCTTGTATTTGCTCGATGCTGCGCGCACCGATGCCACGGGTGGGGAAATTAATCACGCGCAATAGCGCGTTATCGTCTTCCGGGTTGGCGATCAAGCGCAGATAGGCTAGCGCATGTTTTACTTCCTGCCGTTCAAAAAAGCGCAGCCCGCCATATACGCGATAGGGGATCGCGGCACTGAACAGCGCATGCTCCAGCACACGCGATTGCGCGTTAGAACGATACAGGAGCGCGATCTGGGTTTGCGCGATGCCCTCTTTGACCAGCGCGCGGATTTCGTCCACGATGAATTGCGCCTCGTCATGATCGGAGCTAGCGCAATACACGCGGATCGGCTCGCCCGCGCCCTCTGCTGTCCATAGACTTTTCCCCAGGCGCTCGCGGTTATGCGCGATCAGCACATTGGCCGCGTCCAGGATATTGCTCTGCGAGCGGTAATTCTGCTCCAGCTTAATCACGTTGCTGACGGCAAATTCGCTCAGGAAGGTTTGCATATTCCCCGCGTGTGCACCGCGAAAGGCGTAGATGGATTGATCGTCGTCGCCCACGGCAAATACCGCGTTGTCTTTTCCGGCGATGCATTTTAACCAAGCATATTGAAAGCGGCTGGTGTCTTGAAACTCGTCCACTAAAATGTATTTGAAGCGCGCTTGATAATGTGCGCGCAGGGGCTCATTGCGCGTTAGCAATTCATAAGAGCGCAATAGCAGTTCAGCGAAATCCACCACGCCCTCGCGCTGGCATTGCTGCTCGTAGGCGGCGTAAATATCGCGGTATTGCAGTGAAATATCGTCCAGTGCCTCGACCGCATTGGCGCGCAGGCCTTGTTCTTTAGCGTTGTTGATGAAGTACGACACTTGCTTTGGCGGGTAGCGCTCGTCGTCGATATTCATTACCTTCATCAGCCGCTTAATCACCGAGAGTTGATCCTGACTATCCAGTATCTGAAACAGTTGCGGCAGATTCACTTCACGGTGATGCGTGCGCAACAGGCGGTTGCATAAACCGTGAAACGTGCCCACCCACATGCCGCGCGGATTGATCGGCAACATGCTGGTAATGCGCGTGAGCATTTCCTTCGCTGCCTTGTTGGTGAAAGTCACCGCCAAGAGTCCCGCCGGGCTCACCTGCCCGGTCTGAATCAAATACGCGATGCGCGTCGTGAGCACACGCGTTTTGCCGCTGCCCGCACCGGCTAAAATTAGCGCAGATTGGTGCGGCAGAGTCACAGCGGCGAGTTGTTCGGGGTTGAGGTGTTCGAGAAAGGCGTTTGGGGTCACGGGCTGAATTCTTTAAAAGGTCAGCCTGAATTATACGGGACTCGTTACCCTGTATTAGGTGAATGCCCCACGCTTTAGCGTAAACGGATGTTCCATTGCGTGGGGCCGCGTACCGGTAATGGGCTGCGATAGACCAAGGTATTCCCCCAATAGGCTTCGATATAGTAGGGCGAAGGGCGTGGCGGTATGTTGTAGAGTGCGTAGCGGCCCCAGCCATCGGTATAGGCGGGGTAGCTGCGACCAAGCTCCGGATGAAACAAGGAAACAGTAATGCCGGGCAGCGGTTTGCCCTGTGCATTGGTGATGATGCCTTGTACCAGAATCGTTTGGGCCTGCGCGTCGGCGAGGGTAAGGGCAAAAATTACGAGGGTCGCGCAGATACCGCGTAGTAGGGTGCGCCGGTTCATGGGTTGCGACTCCGCCCAAACTCCCCTTCCGCATCGAGCGGCGGCGGTGTGACACCAGCGGGCAAAGGGGCAATTTCTTGCAGCCGGGTTACTGGCGGCAGGGCGATGCGCTGCATTTTGATATCGCCAAAATTAATCCCATTTTTAAGTTCATCTTTAGAAAATGGTTTGGCAAATTCCGCGTAGCCAGGCGCTTTAATGGTGATCCACAAAATATCCAGCTGCGGGCGCAGCACATGATCCACCTGCCCCAGGACAGCTGGCACGAGCCATTCCGATCGTACTTGAACAAAAATGGGTTGATCCACCACCCCGGTCTTGCCGACCAAGCGAATCGGCGCTGCTTCGTTTCCGCGCGCGACATAAATGGATAAGCCGATGAACAGCAAACCGATAACGAATAAACCGAGTGCCGGGACTTGTGTGGTCAGCTTGAACTGTTTTTCAAATAGCTCAACAGTCAGCGCGGGGTCTTTGGCCGCCGCTTCCAGCTTGATTGCGCCCTTGCTAAGCAGAAAGATGCCACCAACCACCATGATTAGGCCGCATAGCGTCCCCCCCATGATGCTCAAATCGTATGTGGACATGCGCCCCCCTTAGGCAAGTACTCACAATATAGGCAAGAATTATTCATTTTACATCCCCGCAGCGCTTGACCGCGTACCTGTCGCTTGGGATAGCGGTCGGTTACAATGCGCGCCCCGCTACTCAAGTTCGATTTAGACCCTATATGCCTATCCTTACATTTCGCGATGTTGTCCTTTCTCTCGGCCAGCCGCCGCTGCTCGACGGCGTGAGCTTTTCCATCGACCGCGGCGAACGGCTCTGTCTGGTCGGGCGCAATGGCGCGGGCAAATCCACGCTCTTAAAAATGATCGCAGGCGAGATTACGCCTGACGACGGCGAGATCACGCGCACCCAAGGCCTGCGCGTAGCACAATTGGCGCAGGAAGTGCCCTTAGGCACACGCGGCAGCATCTTCCATGTGGTGGCGGAGGGCCTAGGCAAAGCGGGCGAGCTGATCGACCGCTACCACCAGTTGGCGCATGACGTGGCCGACGATCACAGCTTGATGGATGCCTTAGAGGAATGTCAGCACGAACTAGAAAACATCGACGGCTGGGCGCTGACGCAGCGCGTGGACACCGTATTGACCAAGCTTGCCCTGAACCCCGACACCGACGTGGGTAGCTTGTCCGGCGGCATGAAGCGCCGCGTGATGTTGGCGCGCGCGCTGGTGGCCGAGCCTGATCTGTTGTTGCTGGACGAGCCTACCAACCATCTCGATATCGCTGCCATTACCTGGATTGAGGAGTTTTTGCTCAACTGGAACGGCGCTTTATTGTTCATCACCCATGATCGCGCATTCTTGCAACGCCTTGCCACGCGCATCATCGAGCTAGATCGCGGCAAGCTGGCCGATTTTCCCGGAGACTATGCAACTTATCTCGCGCGCAAAGAAGCCATGCTCGCCGATGAGGAAAAACATAACGCCCTATTCGACAAACGCTTAGCGCAAGAAGAAGTATGGATCCGCCAAGGCATCAAAGCCCGGCGTACCCGCAACGAAGGCCGCGTACGTGCCTTGAAAGCAATGCGCGACGAACATGCCGCGCGTCGCACACGCACCGGCTCAGTCAATATGGGCATTCAAACCGCCGACCGCTCGGGCAAGATCGTGGTGGAAGCAGAAGGGGTGGGCTTTGAATATGATGGCCGCAGCATCGTGCGCGATTTCTCCACCACCATTTTGCGTGGCGACAAGATCGGTTTCATCGGCCCGAATGGCGCGGGCAAGACCACGCTCTTGCGCTTGCTCTTAGGCGAGCTAGCACCCACGTGCGGCGCACTTAAACTCGGCACCAATTTGCAGATCGCCTATTTCGATCAATACCGCGCCGTGCTCGACGAAGAAAAAACCGTGGTCGATAACGTGGGCGAAGGCTCAGACACCGTCATCATCAACGGCCAGCCCAAACATGTGCTGAGCTATCTGCAAGATTTTCTATTCGCTCCGCAGCGCGCGCGCCAACCGGTGAAAGCGCTTTCCGGCGGCGAGCGCAATCGCCTATTGTTAGCCAAGCTTTTCACCAAGCCTTCTAACTTGCTGGTGCTGGACGAACCGACCAACGACCTCGACGCCGATACACTGGAGCTGTTAGAAGAGTTGCTGATCGACTACAACGGCACCGT
>JAYVBU010000195.1:0-6589 GCA_043750335.1 Betaproteobacteria bacterium
ACCCATGGGCATGGTCTCGATTAGTCGCAACACATAGCCCTCAGCCATGCAGTACGCAACCATGCTGTCGATTTCGTCGTCATTGACCCCTTGCAATGCCACCATATTGATTTTGATCGGCGTAAAACCGACGCGCTTGGCGGCATCCAGCCCCGCCATGATTTTGGTGAGCACGTCGCGCCCAGTGACTTCTGTAATGCGATCAGATTTTAGTGAATCGAGGCTGACATTGATGCGCGACACGCCCGCCGCAAATAGTGCATCGGCGTGTTTGTCGAGTTGTGTGGCATTGGTGCTGAGAGAGAGATCATCCAGCCCCGGCAAGCTTTTTAGGCGCTTGGCTAATAGGGGTAAATCTCGGCGCAACAAGGGCTCGCCGCCGGTCAATCGTACACGCGATACGCCCAGGCGCGCAAAAATGCCGATCACACGTTCGATTTCGTCGAATGTCAGCCAGTGTGCAGGTTCTTCAAAATCTTGGAAGCCTTCTGGCATGCAGTAGGTGCAGCGCAAGTCGCAACGGTCTGTCACTGACAGACGTAAATATTCGATGGTGCGGCCAAAAGGATCAATCAACATGATGGCTGGTATTGTAGCGCTATATTTGGCAGAATATAACCCTTTAGCGCTACGTGCTTAAGGGTAAGGATGAAAGTTTTTGGATTTGCGGGTTATAGCGGCAGCGGTAAGACGACTTTGCTCGAGCGCTTGATCCCTTTTTTTACTGGGCGCGGATTAAGCTTAGCCATCATCAAACATGCCCACCACGATTTTGACATCGACCAAATCGGCAAAGATTCCTACCGCCACCGCCAAGCGGGCGCGACTGAAGTATTGGTCAGCTCCGCGCAGCGTTGGGCTTTAATGCACGAATTGCGCGGGGCAGCAGAGCCCAGCTTACAGGCTCATTTGGCGCGCCTCTCGCCTTGCGATCTGGTGTTGGTTGAGGGTTTCAAGCGCGAGCCCATTCCCAAACTCGAAATTCATCGTCAGGCAAATGCCAAAGCGCTGCTATTTCCAGACGACCCAAACATCATTGCGATTGCAAGCGATGCCCGCATCGACACTTCCCTTCCGTGCTTTGAGCTAGACGCAATCGACGCAATCGGATTATTTATTTTGAAAAGCATTGGATACCCATGAATAAACCCACTCAAGCCCCACTTTTATCGGTGGATGAAGCGCTGGATTTTCTGCTGAACCAAGCGCACGCGGTAGCCGCAGTCGAAGAAGTGTTGACGCTGGATGCGCTGGGTCGCGTGTTAGCAGAGGCGCAAGTTTCATCCATCAGCGTGCCGCCGCTCGACAATAGCGCGATGGACGGTTATGCCGTGCGCGCCGCCGATTTAAACGCAGACGGTGATACGCGACTGCCGGTGACGCAGCGCATTCCCGCTGGCACCGTGGGCAGTCCCTTGCAAGCACAGAGTGCCGCGCGCATTTTTACCGGCGCGCCCATCCCGCCCGGTGCCGATGCGGTCGTGATGCAGGAGGACACGACCCAGGACGGCGGCATCGTCACCATTCATCGCGCGCTTGCATCGGGTAACAACGTCCGCCGCGCAGGTGAGGATATCGCCCCCGGCAGCACCGTGCTGCAAGCCGGGGTTCGACTTGGCCCGCAGCATTTGGGCTTGGCAGCTTCAGTCGGTTTGGCGCGTCTGCCTGTCTATCGCAGGCTCAAGATCGCCACCTTTTTTACGGGCGACGAAATCGTCATGCCGGGACAAGCCTTAGCACCGGGGCAAATCTACAACTCGAATCGTTTTACTTTGAATGGCCTGCTGCAAGCGATGGGTTTTGATGTCGTGGACTTAGGCATTGTGCCGGACGATTTGGAAGCGACTGTCGGTGTATTGGCGCGCGCGGCAAGTTTAGCAGACGTGATCCTCACCAGCGGCGGGGTGTCGGTGGGTGAGGAAGATCATGTCAAAGCGGCAGTCGAACGCTTGGGTGAAATCGCGCTGTGGCGTATCAGCATGAAACCCGGCAAACCGCTAGCGTTTGGCCATATCGAGAATGCTTCATTTATCGGGCTACCGGGCAATCCCGTTTCAGTATTTGTGACCTTCTGTGTTTTTGCACGGCCTTTTTTGCTACGCAAGCAGGGCGTCATGAATATTACGCCACGCGGCTTCTGGGTTGACGCCGGATTCGACTGGCCTCGACCGGACCGGCGACGCGAATACCTGCGCGCGCGCATCGTACCCGGCGAGGTGGGCGTAAGCCGCGCCGAAATTTATTCGCATCAAGGCTCGGGCGTGTTGACGTCCACCGTGTGGGGCGAGGGTTTGATAGATGTAGCGGCCGGTGTCAGCATCGCGCGCGGCGACCGAGTGTGGTTCATGCCCTTTTCCGAGTTGCTGACATGATCGTGACTGTCTTGTACTTTGCGCGTTTACGTGAGGCTTTGGGCTTGGCACAAGAAAATATCGCGCTGCCAGCGCAGGCCATCAACGTGGCAGACCTGCTCGATCTGCTGCGCGCGCGCGGTGGGGAATGGCAAATCGCACTGGGCCCGACCCAAGCCTATCGCATGGCAGTGAATCAAGACATGGCAGATAGCAATACGCCATTGCAAGCGGGAGATGAGATCGCCATTTTTCCACCAGTGACCGGAGGCTGAGATGAGCGCGCGCGTACAAGAATCCGATTTTGATCTCAGCACCGAGATCAATGCTTTCCGCATGGGCCGTCCTGAGATTGGCGCTGTGGCCGCATTCGTCGGCTTAGTGCGCGATGTGAATAGCGGTAGCGCCGTATCCGTCCTTACGCTCGAGCATTACCCTGCCATGACACAAAAAGCGCTTGAAGCCATCATTTCCGATGCAAAAAAACGCTGGACGATCATCGACGCGCTAGTGATTCATCGTGTTGGCCGCTTACTGCCGATGGATCAAATCGTACTGGTTGCGGTGGCTAGCGTGCATCGAAGTGAAGCATTCCAAGCGTGTGAATTCATCATGGATTACCTGAAGACCCAAGCGCCTTTTTGGAAGCAGGAACAAACGGCGGCGGGCGCACATTGGGTCGAGGCGAAAGAAGCGGATGACGTTGCTGCGACGCGTTGGGGAAAACCTTAAATGCTGAAGAGTAGCGATAAGGCATTTCATACTAAGCCTTCTATCCGCATCCTGTTCGGCGCGGCTAGCTCACTTGGGCCGGGTAAAATTTTGCTTCTGGAGTCGATTGCGCGCACAGGATCGATCTCTGGTGCGGCGCGCGAAATGAGCATGTCTTACCGCCGTGCCTGGTTGTTGGTCGAGGCGATGAACAACGCTTTCACTCAGCCGGTAGTGATGGCCGTTACCGGCGGCAAGCGTGGTGGCGGGGCGGTCGTCAGTCCTTTTGGATTTGATCTGCTGGAACGTTATCGGCGTATCGAAGCCAAAGCGGCAAAGGCCGTGGCTGCGGATTTAAAAGCCCTGGCAGGGATGATGCAAAGTGAATAGCGGTTTGCGAATGTAAAGTATTATCTGCTATCGCCGCTATGCTTAAATTCAGCCCTTTGTTATTCTTAATTTTTTTTTAAATATTAAAGAGGGATGCTCGATGCGCGCATTGACAGTTCGTTTCCTGGGACTTTTATTACTCCTGTTTTCCGTCAACGTCCTGGCGGGGGGCAAACACATGGTGACCTACACCTCGAAAGAGGATTTCGACACCGTAAAAAGCGCGATCACCGACGCGATTACTGGCAAGGGTTTAGTGATTAACACAACATCGCACATCGGCGAGATGTTGGAGCGCACAGGCCGCGATATGGGTGGCGCGAAACCGATTTTTATTAAAGCCGAGTCCTTGGAATTTTGCAGCGCAACAGTATCGCGTCTGACGATGGAAGCCGACCCGCACAATATCGTTTTTTGCCCCTACATTATTTCGGTCTATGTGCTGCCGCAGGCGCTGAATAAAACCTATGTTTCATTCCGCAAACCAGACCCGGTCGGCACACCCGCATCGAAAGCATCGCTAAAGGAAGTCGAAAAGTTGTTACGCGCCATCATCGAGGAAGCGCTCAACTAATATGCTCGGCTCCCTGAACCTCTTGTCGATCATTGTTGCGGGCATAGCCTTCGCAGCAATGATTGGTGCGGTGGGAATTTTGCTGATCCACCGGCTGCAAGACAAACGGCACGATACGGCAGAGGCTGCGGTCGCAAAGGCTGCGAGTGATTATTTTGCGCGCTTCCGGATTCGCGCGCGCACGCTGTGCGCGCATGTGGCTGACGACGCCATGGTGTTGATGGTGGAAACGCCGCCGCACAAAAAATTGCGCTTTTCCTACATCATCGAGCCACTGATTAAAAACTATATTCATGTGCAAACCGGCATTGAAGTCGCGCGGATTTTTTGGCGCTTTCCGATTCCGCCCAAGCAGACCAGCGCGCCAGACGTGAAATATGCCGATCCTGATACGCTGCCTTTTGATCCAGATCACCTTGCCCCAAGCAAAGAGGTCGCCGCTCTTTCGCAACAAATGTTGGATACCGAGTCGGATGATTATTTTCAACAGCATCAGACCTATCATATTGAAGAAGTGAGTTGGGAAGACTTCTCCACAGTCACGCACCCAGCAAAAAAATAAGTGGGGCCGTGCGTCCCTGCCATCCGCACCACACATCACATTTTGTACGCAGCGCGCAGCCTACCTATCGACCTCTAAAAGGTTCTCTACTTGTTGAGCTTTGACCAATTCATACTGTTTGCCGCCTCCCTGCTAGCGAACTGGTTTTCTGCACTCTCCGGTGGCGGCGCGGGGCTGATTCAATTCCCCATGTTGATCTTTCTCGGCTTGCCGTTCGGCGTGGCCTTGGCCACGCACAAAGTCGCGAGTGTCGCCTTGGGCTTGGGCGCGACCTTACGCCATGGGAGGGAAGGGCACCTGGAGCGACGCTTCGCGCTGATTATCCTCGGTGCGGGTTTGCCCGGCGTGATACTCGGCGCGAGCCTAGTGCTGCACGTGCCGGAGCGCGGGGCGACCCTGGCGCTGGGTGTACTCACCTTAGGGTTGGGGATTTATTCGGTGTTAAAACCCAATTTGGGCATGGAGCACACGCCCAAACATCGTGAAGGCGCAGCCTTGGGTGTCGGTGCAGTGGGCTTGTTTGTAGTGGGCGTGCTAAACGGCTCGATCACTTCTGGAACGGGGCTTTTTCTCACCATGTGGCTGATCTACTATTTTGGCTTGGACTATAAACGTGCCGTGGCCTATACCCTGGTGCTATGCGGTCTGTTTTGGAACGGTACAGGTGCGCTGGTGTTGGGATTTCTCGGCACTATCGCCTGGGGTTGGATGCCCGCTCTGCTTGCCGGCTCGCTCATCGGTGGTTATCTGGGTAGCCACTTCGCGATTAAAAAAGGCAACCGCTGGATCAAGCGCGCGTTTGAGGTGGTGACGATTTTGATAGGGGCGAAGCTGATTTTTTTGTAACGTCAGAAGCGCTATCCATACACCCACTGATTCAATAAACAGCGCGCTGCGTCGATCACTTCCGACGCAGTCAGGCCGACAGGCCCGATATGATTGGCGCTCAATTCATCTGCCGCGGCACCTTGCAAGAAAACCCCCAGCAACAGCGCATCGCGTGAGCGCATGCCTTGCGCTAAAAGCGCGCCGATTATGCCAGCTAACACATCGCCGGTTCCTGCGCTGGCCAAGCCGGGGTTGCCACTGCCGTTGATATACCACGCGCCATTCGGTTGGGCGCAAATGCTGCCTACGCCTTTTAACACAACGAAGCTATTCAAACGTGTGGCGAGAATGGTGGCCACATCAATGCGCTGATAGCGTACGACTTCGGTCGTGGCACCGATCAGGCGCGCCGCTTCGGCTGGATGCGGGGTCATGATGGTTTTTGCTTTTCGCGTCGATACTTGTTCTTGCAATTCCACGTCCTGCGCCAGCAGGTTGAGCGCGTCGGCATCCAAGACCAAGGGCAGTTCAGATGCGATGGCTTGTTTTAGCCATTGCACGGCATGCGCCGATTGGCCCATGCCGGGTCCGGCTACGAGGCAGGTGAGATTTGGTATTTCCAATAATTCATGGGCCGAGCGCAACATCAATTCTGGTTGTGCTACATCAATGCGCGGCGCGGTATCGTCGATCAAGCCCACATAAACGCGCCCTGCGCCAAGTTTGAGTGCTGCGCGCGCGGCGAGCAGTGCCGCGCCGCCCATGCCGGGTGCGCCGCCAAGAATGCCGACACTACCGAATTGCGCCTTGTTGCTGTTGAGCGGGCGCGGCGGCAATAACTTGGCCACCAAGGGGCGTTCCAGCAGCCAGCCGCTGGGCGGACAGAGCAATTGTGTGTTCAGTCCCAAGGTACGTAGCCAGATATTACCGCTATGGTCTGGGCCATCCCCAGTGAGCAGGCCTGGTTTTAAAGCAATAAATGTCACGGTATGCGTTGCGCGGATCACGCTGCCCATGGCGTGGCCAGAATCGGCATTCAAGCCGCTTGGAGTGTCCAGCGCAAGAATCGGCACCCCTAGGTTGTTGGCTTGCGTTACTAGTGTGGCGTAGATGCCGTCCAATGGCCGCGTGAGGCCAATGCCAAATAGGCCGTCGATCACCAAGCCCCAGTGG
>JAYVBU010000196.1:0-2977 GCA_043750335.1 Betaproteobacteria bacterium
TCCGCGACGCCGCTCCCGATGCTTGGGGGCGGCGCGTCATCCTTAACCGAAAATTTGGGGTGAAAGGTCTCGATCTTGACCGAATCGACCTGTCCGAACTCACCTTCATGCTGGAGTCGGGTTCCGACCGCATCGGGGCGCTGGATTTCCAAGTGTCGCCGACAGAGTACATTCCACGCTCTACGCAAAGCGCCAGTCTTGAAGAATTACTGCAATCAGCCGAACGCGTTGAAAAGGGCATCCCGCTCACCCCCGAGCTCGATCAAGCCTTGCGCCATGGCAGCGCCATCGGCGGGGCGCGCCCTAAAGCGCTAATCGAGGATAGCGAAAAAAAATACGTCGCCAAGTTTTCCGCCTCTAACGACCTCTATAGCGTCGTTAAGGCTGAGTTCATCGCCATGCGCCTCGCCGCGTTTGCGGGGTTGAAGGTTGCCCCCGTTTCTCTTGCCCGATCCTTGGGGAAGGATGTATTGCTTGTCGAGCGGTTTGACAGGAAGCGGGGCCCGACGGGCTGGGAGCGCAAGGCCATGGTCTCGACACTGACTATCCTCGCTCTGGATGAAATGATGGCGCGCTACGCAAGTTATCAGGATCTGGCCGAGATCATCCGCCAGCGGTTTACAAAAGCGCAGGACACACTGAGCGAACTCTTTGGTCGCATTGTCTTCAACATTCTGTGCGGCAACACCGATGACCATGCCCGCAACCACGCCGCCTTCTGGGATGGGGACATGCTCACGCTCACCCCGGCCTACGATATCTGCCCTCAGGGGCGCGCCGGGCAGGAAGCGAGCCAAGCCATGCTTATCCACGACAATGACAATATGAGCCGCCTGAGCACATGCCTGAAAGCCGCTTATCATTTTCTGCTTTCCGAAAAGCAGGCTGTTGAAATAATCGAAGCGCAAATGCGCGCCATCGCTGCCAACTGGGGAGCGGTCTGCGCCGAAGCCGATATATCCGAAGTGGATCGCAATCTGCTCTGGGGTCGTCAGTTCCTTAACCCTTACGCCTTTTATGATCTGGAAGATGGCGCCGCACCGTTGAGAAAGCTTGCGGATGAGATGCGTCAGGTTAAATTGTCCTTGCCGGTCAATCGCTAGCACTCGCGCCTAGTGATAGGCGACGATGGCTGCGATGGATTTTCAGTACGCTGTGCGCGCGCTGAAAATCCACTGGCTCTGGGTGTGTAATGACTAAGCGTTATTTCGCGGGCGCACTCTGTGCCGTGCCCATTTGCGGCATCATTTTTTGCATCATGTCCATGCGTGCTTCCATTTTCTGCATGCGTTCCATCATGGCGTCGCGATCCATGCCGCTTTGGTGATCGCCAGACATCATGCCCATCTTTTCCTTCATGCCGGCGCAGCAACATTTGTCCATGTTGCTCATGCCACCCATGCCGCCTGCTTTGTTCTTTTTACATTTGTCACATTTTTTTCCGCCGCCAAGTGATTCCACTTTTTCAGTTTTGGCGGCTGTTGCTGTTTGTCCATGATCGTGCGTATCGGCTGCACGTGCGCTTGTCATTGTTAGGCCCAACATCATGCTCACTACTAAAATCATTGCTGCTTTCATTTTATTTCTCCTTGGTTAAAAGATTTGATTAATGCCCGCCATGTCCACTCGGCTTACGCACCTTGAGTTCGGTGCCGCTCGCTTTGGGGGAGGCAGCTTGTTGCGTTTCTGGCAGGTCGCCGGTCCATTCAAAAGAGACGGTTCCGCGTGGTGCTTTATACCAGCCTGGGTCTTTGTAGTCGTCGCGCGCTAATCCTTTGCGTACTTTCACCGTACTGAACATGCCGCCCATGGCGATGGCGCCATAGGGGCCGTTACCGGTCATCATGGGTAGGGTGTTGTCGGGCAGGGACATTTGCATTTCTGCCATGTCGGCCATGCCGCGCTCGCCCATCACCATGTATTCCGGCACGAGTTGATTGAGTTTTTTGGCTATGCCGCGTTGATCGACGCCAATCATGGTGGGCACTTCGTGTCCCATCGCATTCATGGTGTGATGTGATTTGTGGCAGTGGAATGCCCAATCGCCCTCTACGTTGGCGATGAACTCGATGGCGCGCATTTGGCCGACGGCGATATCGGTTGTCACCTCGGGCCAACGCGCCGATTTTGGCACCCAGCCACCATCGGTACAGGTGACTTCAAAATCGACGCCGTGTAGGTGTATGGGGTGATTGGTCATGGTGAGGTTACCGATGCGAATGCGAACGCGATCATTCAGCCCGACGACAAGCGGATCAATGCCGGGAAAAGCGCGGCTGTTCCAGGTCCAGATATTGAAATCGAGCATGGTGTTGATCTTCGGTGTGTAGCTGCCGGGGTCGATGTCGTACGCGTTAAGTAGAAAAACAAAATCACGATCAACCGGCATGAAGCGCGGATTTTTTGGATGGACGACAAAAAATCCCATCATGCCCATCGCCATTTGCGTCATTTCGTCTGCATGCGGGTGATACATGAAAGTGCCGGATTTTTTCATCTCAAATTCGTACACAAAGGTTTTGCCCGGCGGGATGGCAGGCTGATTGAGCCCCGCGACGCCGTCCATGCCGTTTGGCAGCAAAATGCCGTGCCAGTGGATCGTCGTTTCTTCCGGTAATTTATTGGTGACAAAAATGCGTAGCTTGTCGCCTTCAACGCATTCGATGGTGGGGCCGGGCGATTGCCCGTTGTAGCCCCACAGATTGGCGATCATGCCCGGCGCAATCTCGCGCCGTACGGGTTCAGCGAGCAGGTGATATTCCTTCCAACCATTTTTCATGCGCCAGGGGAGCGTCCAGCCATTGAGCGTCACCACCGGGTTGTAGGGGCGGCCATTGGGTGGTGCATGCGGCGGCTGGGTCGCCGCAGAATCCATCATGGGCGCTTCGGGCACGGATGCCGCCCCGGCCTTGGATACCAAGGCGGCACCGAGTAAAGAAGCCCCGGCGTTATGGAGAAAGTTTCTACGAGTCAGCAT
>JAYVBU010000197.1:0-2974 GCA_043750335.1 Betaproteobacteria bacterium
ATGAACGAACAACGTAAAAAACCCCGCCTCGGCGATCTGCTGATGCAGCAGGGGCTCATCACGCAGGATCAGTTACGCATTGCGCTGATCGAGCAAGAAAAAAACAGTCTCCCGCTCGGCCAGCAATTGACTTTATTGGGCTTCGTCACGGAAGCGATGATCCGCGACATCGTGGCGCAAACCATCGGTCAAGAAAGCGTGGACCTGAGCACTGTCGCGCCCGACGCGCAAGCGATGAAACTGGTTTCCGAAGAGTTCGCGCGTCGCCACAATCTGCTGCCGATTGCTTTTGATATCGAGAGGCAGTTGCTAGTGATCGCGATGTCGGACATGTTTAACGTGGTGGCGCTCGATCAACTGCGCGCCATGATTGGCCCGCAGACAGAGATCAAAGCGGTGCTTGCGGGTTTGGCGCAATTACAAGAGCACATTGACCACTTCTACGGTTACGAGTTGTCGGTCGATGGTATTTTGCGCGAGATTGAGACCGGCGAAATTGACTATCAAAGCCTGCAAACCGCCGGCGGCGAAACGGAATATACGCAACCGGTCGTGCGCTTGGTGAATTCGCTGCTGGTGGATGCGGTGAAGCACGGCGCATCGGATATCCACTTCGAGCCGGAATTTGCTTTTCTGCGTATCCGCTACCGCATCGACGGTGTGTTGGAACAAGTGCGTAGCTTGCACAAAACCTATTGGCCCAGCATCGCGGTAAGGCTCAAGGTGATGAGCGGCATCAACATAGCGGAGACGCGCGCCGCACAGGATGGTCGCTTCTCACTCAATCTCTCCGGGCGGCCAATCGACTTTCGCGTCTCTACCCAGCCGACCGTGTACGGCGAGAATATCGTGTTGCGGATTTTAGATCGCGAGCGCTCGATTATTCCACTTGACCGCATGGACTTGACCGCCGACACGCTCGCCACCTTGCGTTTGATGATGGCGCGACCCGAAGGTATTTTGATCGTGACCGGCCAGACCGGCTCCGGCAAAACCACCACGCTATATTCACTGCTCACGCACCTCAACAATGAAACCATCAACATCATGACGCTGGAAGACCCGGTGGAATACCCAGTGACCATGATGCGTCAGACCTCGGTCAACGAGACGGTGAAAATGGATTTTGTAAACGGCATCCGTTCCATCATGCGCCAAGACCCGGATGTGATTCTGGTGGGCGAGGTGCGTGACAAGGACACGGCAGAGATGGCGTTCCGCGCTGCGATGACCGGTCACCAAGTGTTTACCACGCTGCACACTAATTCTGCGCTTGGCACTTTTCCGCGCTTGCTGGATATCGGCATTTCTACCGAGATCATGGCGGGCAACATCATTGGCGTGATCGCGCAGCGCTTGGTGCGGGTGCTGTGTACGCATTGCAAGGAAGCGTATGCGCCCAGCCAGGAGGAGTGCCAGTTATTAGGTGCGGGCACTGAATGCGATGCCATTATCTATCGCGCGGTGGGGTGCGATCATTGCCACCATAAAGGTTATCGCGGCCGTCTCGCCTTGATGGAATTGTTGTTCATGGACGGCGATCTGGACGATCTCGTCGCGCGCCATGCGACGCTGCGCGAGCTGCGTCAAGCCGCGCTTGCAAAAGGCTTCAAGCCGCTGGCCGAAGACGGCATCCGGCGCGTGATGGATGGCCTCACCAGCCTCGCGGAAGTCTCGCGTGTGGTCGATCTGACAGGGCGTTTGCGCTAAGCGCCGCATGTCCCCTTTTCAATACTTCGCCGTAGATCGCACTGGTCGCCACGTGCGCGGTCGTATGGACGCCGCGAACGAGGTCGATCTGGAGCAACGCTTGCGACGCATGGGTCTGGACCTGGTTACGAGTCGCATTAAATCGCCTGCGGTGTCCTTCGCGATGAAGCATCGGATATCGCACCAGGACTTAATCAATTTTTGTTTTCATCTGGAGCAGATTTCTAAGAGCGGCATTCCCCTGCTGGATGGTTTGGCGGATCTGGGTGTGAGCACGGATAACCCGCGCTTTCGCGAAGTGATCGCCGCCATGCATGAGGACATGCAGGGCGGCAAACTGCTATCTGAAGCGATGGCGCGCCACCCGGCGGTATTTGACCGTCTGTTTGTGAGCTTGATCCGCACCGGCGAGCAGACGGGCAATATGCCGGAGGTGCTACGCGATTTGGCCGCAACCTTGAATTGGCAAGACGCGCTCATCAACAAAACAAAATTGTTGTTGCTCTATCCGGCTATCGTCTTCGTCGTGGTAACGGCGGTGGTGTTCTTCCTTATGTTATATCTGGTGCCGAAGTTGGTGACTTTTCTCACCACGATGAATCAGGTTTTGCCCATGCAGACGCGCCTCTTGATCTGGCTATCCGAGCTATTCGGCGCGTACTGGGTGCTGTTGTTGGGGTTGCCGCTTTTATTGTTGTTTGGCGGTGTAACAGCGGTGCGCGCTAACGCGCGCGCGCGCCTGTTTTGGGATTACGTGAAACTAAACCTGCCGCTGGTGGGGCCGATCTTGCAGCAGATATTGATGGCGCGCTTCGCCAATTATTTTGCGTTGCTCTACCGTTCCGGTATTACGATTCTGGACACCATGGCGGCATGCGAAGGCGTGGTCGATAATCGTTATGTGGCCGACGGCCTGCATCGCGCCGCACAGCAGATTAATGCCGGAGAGAGCCTGACCGAAAGCCTGCGTAATCTCGGCTTGTTCCCGCCACTAGTGATCCGCATGATTCGCATCGGCGAGACGACAGGCGCGCTGGATGAAGCGCTGGGCAATGTCGGCGCGTATTACCAACGCAGCGTAGAAAACTGGGTAGAACGCGCGCTGAAACTATTGCAGGTGGGGCTGACCCTGTTTTTGGGCATGATTCTGGCCTTCATCATGTATGCCGTGTTGTCGCCGATTTATGATATTTTCGGCAAACTCTCTTTCTAGTTAATGCACTATGGCCGCTAAAATTCTCGTCAGTCTGTCCGCGCGTAAAGC
>JAYVBU010000198.1:0-2970 GCA_043750335.1 Betaproteobacteria bacterium
CCGTCTTGCGCACTGCCCATCCACTGCCGATATTGTGCATCGTCATTGATGCAGGAGAATGGTGTCCAATTAATGCCGCCATCTTCGGAGCGAAACAAGCCTTGGGGCGAGGTGCCTGCATACCAAACATTCGGTTCGCTCGCCGGGCCCGGCGTAAGCCAAAAGGTGTGATCGACTGCGCGTCCTGGCAAACCCTTTGCAGCCGGTGCGAACGCGGGGGGGCGGGCCGCTTCCGTCCACGTACGCCCAAGATTGGTGGAGCGGAAAATAGTCGGGCCAAGATGGCCGGTCTTCGCTGCCGCGAGCAGCGTTTTGCCATCGCGTGGATCAAGTACGAGGTGATTGATGATATGGCCGAGAAAATGCGGCCCGTCGGCGCGCCAGGATTTACGCGCCGCATCGCCGTGAAAAATCCATGCACCCTTACGCGTGGCGACCAGCACTAACACCCGAACATCCGCAGCCGATTTTTTGCTTTTACTTGTCATGGATAGCGCCTCACAATGTAAAACCGTTTTACGACGAATCACCGGGCAGGGAACATCCTAGCCGCCCCTCAATAAACTACGCTTACCCGATAGCCTTTCTGCGCCAACAAATGCAACACCCCCACCTCGCCCGGCAAATGCAGCGCACCGATGGCGATAAACGCATTGCCTGATTTGAGATGGCTTTCCATCCGCTCCACCATGCGCCGATTACGCGCATCAATTAGCTGGGGCATGACTTTTTTGCCCAGTTCGCGATTGCCTTTGGCTTGCATGGCATCGCTGATTCGCACTAAACGTGCCAAGTCCCGCGTGAGATATGCCGCATGTAAATCAGCAAGGATTTGTTCTATTTCCGGCAGCAGTTTGAGCGTGTCTTCCAGCATGGTCGCTTGCTCGCTTATGGAGAGCCGATCGAATATACCGAGCTGTTCCTCGGCTGATTCTAGACCCGCAGTTTGCTTGCCTTGCGCTGTCGCTTTTTGCATCAAGGCCAAATCCAGTACCACGCCTGTTTTTGGCTTGGGCAGGCTGAGCGTAACCGCTATCGCCCAGGGCTTCATTAATTGCATTACCTGCTCCGGCATGCCATAGACCGCCATGGCGCTCACGGATTTTTGATACATAGCCGGGGAAATGGTTTGTTGCAGTGTGCGTCCATCGCTATACATCATGGCGCTCATCATGGCTTGCAGCGCGTTCGCGTCGAACACGGCTTCCATCACGTAGATGCGGCTCTGAGCAAATGCGCTTTGCACGGGGCCGGGTAGAATCAACACCCTGCTGTCTTCTGAATGGATGGTGCCAAAAACATGGCTCGGCGCTTGACCTGCACGCTCAATTTTCCACAGCAGACCTTGGGTGTAAGACGCGGGGGCAGCACAGGCAAACTGTGCAAAAAGCAACGCAACGATGAGTAGCAAAACTGGTTTAGTTCGCAGCATGCGCTACCCCTTCAAGCCGTGTATCCAATGCGCGTAGAGCCGCGCGGCAATGGCATTCAAGGCGACTAGTCGGGCATCCATGTCGATCGCCATTTGTGCTGCCGTTTGCACTGCGGGGCTGTGTGCTGCGGCGATCTCTGCTTGCCCTAACTCGCACCAAGCTTCAATCATGTCGCGCGTCATCTCGACATGACACTGCATGCCGAGATGCTTGCCCAGCACGTAGGCTTGATTGGCGCAATAAGGCGACTCCAGGATGCGCGTCGCGCCCGGCGGCAAAGAAAAGGTTTCACCGTGCCAGTGAAAGGATTGAAACGTAGTCGGTGCAGCGCCGAACCATTCGCGCGCGATAGCAAGGTCAAGAACGGACACTTCGCCCCAGCCGATTTCCTTAACCGGGTTTTGGGTCACCTCTCCCCCCAGCGCTTTGGCGATGAGTTGCCCGCCCAGGCAATGGCCCAATACCGGTATATCCAGGTGCACGGCTTCGCGGATCAGCGCCAACACCGGCTCGATCCACGGCAGATCGTCATTCACACTCATCGGCCCACCCATCAAGACTAGGCCGGAATATGCCGATACATCACGTGGCAGCGGGTCGCCTGCATCGACTTTAATCAACGCCTGCGGGATATTATGCTGACTGAGAAATGTGGCAAAATAGCCTGGGCCTTCGGTGGGGCTATGGCGAAAGATAGCAACAGGTTTCATAAACGGAGGCTTCAATGAGTGTGAATCGGTTTTACATTTTATCCGTATTGGCTGGGCTTTTGGTGGCGATAGGGGTCGCGCGTGCGACCGACATTGAGGTATCGGGCCTGTTCAACGAGAAGGCAATGGTGTCCATCAACGGTAGCCCGCCGAAAGTGATGGCAGTGGGGCAAAAGATCCAAAACGTTAAATTGCTCAGTGCTAACTCCACTGCCGCCACGTTTGATATTGACGGCAAGAAACAAACCCTGGGCATGGGCCAAAGCATTTCCACTTCTACCGCAGGCAACGGTAGCAAGCCCACCGTCAAGCTCACCGCGGATGGCGGCGGACATTTTAATTCTGGCGGCAGCATCAACGGACGGTCGATCAACTTCACGGTGGACACCGGCGCGACCACCATCGCGATCAGCACCCGCACTGCCCAGTCCATGGGCATTGATCTACGCAAAGCGAGTCTCGGTGCGTCGTCCACGGCAGCGGGGGTGGTACGCAGCTACCGCGTCGTTTTCGATAACGTAAAACTAGGCGACATTTCGCTGAATTTCGTCGAAGGCACCGTGCTAGATGGCATGCCGGACGATTTTGCCCTGCTCGGCAACAGCTTCTTGTCGCGCCTGGATATGAAGCGCGAAGGCACGGTAATGACGCTGACTAAAAACTACTAGCGTTAACGCCATAAAATGAAAAAGGGCGAGATATTTCTCGCCCTTTTTCATTTATAACTGCCGCAGATCAAAGCTGGGTCTTATCCCGCTCAATCAAGGCATACGCTGAGTGATTATGAATCGATTCAAAATTTTCTGATTCCACCACATAGGTGTCGA
>JAYVBU010000199.1:0-6566 GCA_043750335.1 Betaproteobacteria bacterium
GCTCCTGTGTCGTGCCGCCAGCGAATTGTGCTTGCGCGCGTGTTTCTTCCACGCCGAAACGCACCATCAAACGGCGCAGGAATTCGGCTTCTAGTTCAGGGTCGGCAGGACGCGGCTCCCATACTGTCTGGTTGCCGCCGTCGCCACCCTTAATGACTTCATACATACCGCGATGACTGACATAAATTTCGGTAAACCCTGCTTCTTTACTGGGCTCCAAGCGGGTGCGGAATTTATCCATTTCGGAAGTGGAATACAAACTATCCAACACCTTGCCCAGCGTATTGCGGATGATGTCTTGTGGAATCTTGGCACGGTTTTCTGCCCAATCGGTTTCCATAATGCCGGCTTCTGGATTTTCGATTTTGATGAGGAAGCCGAGCTCCTGCCAGAACTCACGCACTACCGGCCAGACTTGATCCGGTTTGGCTTTTACTACCAGCCAGCGCTGGGTGCCGGCGCGCTCGACGCGAGCGTTGGAAAGCTCGGGCAGCAGGCTTGCATTTTCGCGCTGTGCGCTACCTGTGCGTTCTTGGTTATAGACGGAATAAGTCGCGGTGCTGCGCGTGTTGATGTCCGGCACGGCAAATCGATTATCCTGATTGGCGGAGCTTAAATCCGGCGGTACTTCCAGTGAGGGCGCTTTGCCTGCCGATTTGTAGTCGATCTTTTTCTGCTCAATTGAAATGGCAGAACAAGCACCTAAGAGGACGCTTGCGATGGCGGCTAAGGCCATGTATTTGGTTTTGCTATGCATCATGCTCCATCCTTCCAACCTCGGTTTGTGCTGCTTGGTGGGTTGGTCAATTTACCTGCTTAAGAGTTCACCCCGGCCTGGCGCATGGCCTGACGCAGCGTGTCGTGGTGATTGGGTTCGAGTGGGGTGAGTGGCAGGCGAATGCCGTCTGCGATCAGCCCCATTTGCTGCACACACCATTTCACTGGTATCGGATTGGCTTCAACGAATAGTTTTTCATGCAGGCCAAACAGTTTGGCATTGGCTAGACGTGCCGCTTCCAGTTGCCCACTTAGTGCGGCGGCGCACATTTCGTGCATCAGCTTCGGTGCGACGTTGGCGGTGACCGAGATCACGCCATGCGCGCCCATCAGCATTAGGGCGACGGCTGTGGCATCGTCGCCGCTGTAAATGGCGAAGCCCTGGGGGGCGCGCAAAATCAAGTCGGTGCCGCGTTGCAAATTGCCGGTAGCGTCCTTGATGCCGACGATATTCGGTACTTGGGCCAAGCGCAGGGCGGTATCGTTGGCGATATCGGCAACCGTGCGCCCAGGTACGTTGTAAATGATTTGCGGAATATCGACCGCTTCAGCCACCGCTTTGAAATGGCGGTACAAACCTTCTTGTCCAGGTTTGTTGTAATAGGGGGCGACTAGGAGGCAGGCATCGGCGCCTGCTTTTTTTGCGCTGGCGGTCAGCGCGATAGCTTCGGTTGTGGAATTAGCACCCGTGCCTGCGATAACCGGCAAACGACCGCGCACGGTTTTAACCGCTTCTTCGATTAGTTGACAGTGCTCATTGACATCCACCGTGGGGGATTCGCCGGTGGTGCCGACCACGACTAAACCATCGGTTTGGTTGGTGATATGGAATTCGATTAGCGCGCGGTAACGGTCCCAATCCAAGCTACCGTCCTCACGCATCGGGGTCACAAGTGCGACCAGGCTACCCTTTATCATGCGTGTGAATACCCGTTAAAAAACGCTTATTTTACCTCAAGGGCGGCGCGCTCGGGATAGAAAAGGGGGGTTAAATGAAAAACGGCTGACGGCGGTAATAAAACCGCTCGGTCAGCCGTTCGCAAGACCAGTCAAGTCGCCGACGGGCGGCGCGCAGACTAATCTATATAGCTGTACATTTTCTCGAGAAAATCGTTTACATCCACGTCAGCCAAGTCAGATGGCATTGAATTTTCTGACTCGATTATTTCGTGGTGATCGATTTCGCGGTGGATCAAATCGGCCACTGCCGGATTCCAACCGGAGGAAAGGGCTTCTTCCTCATATTCATCGTATGCATCGACTTCGCCCGTGCTCATGTCCTTCATCACTAACATGTCACACCTCCTTACGGCAAACCCATTTCGCCGCCTGTGAAATATTTAACGGCGGTGTTCGCAAAAGGTTGAGCGATCTTCGATCAATAATTTCTATAGTTGAGTACGGTGGTTTGAAGCGGCTATAGGAATAAATTCAGTACGGCGTCCAAGCCGCCGAAGTTGATCGCATAGTGAGTCTGCGCGCGTACGACAGGTTTGGCGTGATAGGCGATGCCGATGCCGGATTCTCCCAACATCTTGAGATCATTTGCGCCATCGCCGATGGCGATGACTTGTTCCTTTTTAAAACCGAGTTCGTCGCGCACCTGTTTGAGCCACGCAGCTTTACCCTGCGCATCGACGATCTTGCCTAATACGCGCCCCGTTAGTTTGTTGTCGATAATTTCCAGCACATTTGATTCAGCGTAATCGAGCTTGAGCCGGGCTTTCATTCGATCCGTGAAAAAAGTGAAGCCGCCCGAGACCAATAGCGTTTTGATGCCGTGCTGCTGTAGGGTTTGGATAAAAAACGCTGCGCCGGGAGACAGACGCAGGCGCTCGTCGTACACCCGTTGCAAGGCACTGGCATCGAGCCCGGCGAGTAGCGCTACGCGCTGGGTCAGGCTCTGCGCAAAATCCAATTCGCCGCGCATGGCCGATGCGGTGATCGCCGCCACTTGGGGTTTGAGATTCATCATATCGGCGATCTCGTCGATGCACTCGATGGTGATGAGCGTCGAATCCATGTCCATCACCACTAGGCCGATTTGAGCCAGGGTTTGCGTTTCTGGCACAAAGGCGTAATCGAGACGAATTTGGGCGCATAGCGCTTCGATTTCGGGATGAGGAGTGGCAGGACTCAAGCGAAATACATTTGGCCGGGTTTGCTCGATGCTGTTCGCGCCACTCAATTTGGCGAGACGCTTGAGATCATTGGTTTCGACGTTTTCGCCGTGGATGATGAGATGCATGTTTTTCACTTTCAACAACAAAAGATTGCACCACGGAGCACACAGAGAGCCCGGAGGAAAGCAAAATCTTAAACGCCGTGTCCTCGGTGTACGCCGTGGTGAACGATTTTAAATTATGCTGCTAATTCCCTAAAAATATCCTGCACCACTTGTACGCGCCGCGTAGTGTCAGCGCTCGCAACAGCTACTTTGAGTTTGTCCGGCCCGGCGAGTTTGTAGTGTTTTTTGGTTTGAATCAATTGGATGATTCGACCTGGATCAATCGGCGGGTTGGGAATAAATTGCAGCGTTACTGCATCGCTATGTGCATCAATGCGGCTGATGCCGAGCGGCTTGGCGGCGATGCGCAGACGGTGCGTATCGAGCAGCGTTTTGGCTTGCGTAGGCGCTAGCCCAAAGCGGTCGATCAGCTCTTCGTGCAAGGCGTCGAGCGCATCTTGTGTGCCGCAATTGGCTAGGCGTTTGTAAATAACCAAGCGCTCGTGCACGTCGGCGCAGTAGTCGCTGGGCAGTAGGGCGGGGGCATGTAGATTGATTTCGGTGGTGATATGTAGCGGTGCGCCGATATCCGGTTCCTTGCCCGCTTTAAGCGCCTTGACCGCGTTATTGAGCATTTCGCTATACAGGGTGAAACCGATTTCATGCATCTCGCCGCTTTGCGAGTCGCCGAGCAATTCGCCCGCGCCGCGAATTTCCAGATCGTGCATGGCTAGATGGAAACCGACGCCTAAATCTTCCATGAGTTGAATCGCTTCCAGGCGTTTTTTTGCTGCTGGGGTGAGCGCGGTATCGGGTGGCGTGAGCAGGTAGGCATAGGCTTGGTGATGTGAGCGCCCAACGCGCCCGCGCAGTTGGTGCATTTGCGCTAAGCCAAATTTATCGGCACGGTTCATGATGATGGTGTTTGCACTCGGTACGTCGATGCCAGTTTCGATAATAGTGGTGCACAGCAGCACGTTAAAGCGCTGATGGTAAAAATCGCGCATTACTTGTTCCAGTTCGCGTTCGCGCATCTGGCCGTGAGCGATGCTGATGCGCGCTTCTGGCAAGAGCTTTTCTAGTTTTTCGTGCATGTTGTGGATGGTTTCCACCTCGTTATGCAGGAAATACACTTGGCCACCGCGTTTTAACTCGCGCAGCACCGCCTCGCGGATCAGGCCTTCGCTAAACGGGTTCACAAAAGTTTTGATCGACAGGCGTTTTTGCGGCGCGGTGGCAATCACTGAAAAATCGCGCAGTCCATCCATCGACATCGACAGCGTGCGCGGGATTGGCGTGGCGGTGAGCGTCAATACATCCACTTCGGCGCGCAGCGCTTTCAAGCGCTCTTTTTGCCGCACACCGAAGCGGTGCTCTTCGTCGATGATGACTAAGCCCAGGTTCTTGAATACGACATCTTTTTGGATCAAGCGATGTGTGCCGATGATGATGTCGATCTTGCCCTCAGCCAAGCCTTTGAGCGCTTCGGCTTGCTCCTTGGCGGAGCGAAAGCGCGACAACTCGGCCAGCTTCACCGGCCACTCGCCAAAGCGGTCGGAGAAGGTATGGAAATGCTGTTCCGCGAGTAGCGTGGTCGGCACCAAAATCGCGACTTGGCGACCATCGGCCACGGCGAGGAAGGCGGCGCGCAAGGCCACCTCGGTCTTGCCGAAACCGACATCGCCGCACACCAAGCGATCCATCGGTTTACCTTGGGTCATATCGTCGATCACCGCCAGGATGGCTGCACTTTGGTCGGGCGTTTCCTCAAAGGGGAAACCAGCGGAGAAGGCTTCGTAATCGTGCTGCTTAATTTGGAATGCATAGCCCTGACGCGCAGCGCGTTGGGCGTAGAGATTGAGCAGTTCCGCCGCGGTGTCGCGCACTTGCTTCTGCGCTTTTTTCTTGGCTTTCTCCCACTGGCCACTGCCAAGCCGATGCAGCGGTGCGGTCTCAGGTGCGCCGCCGCTGTAGCGGCTAATCAGGTGCAGGCTTGCCACCGGCACGTACAGCTTGTCGCCGCCAGCGTATTCCAGATGTAAAAATTCGGTTTCACCCTCGCCTAAATTGAGTGTGACCAGTCCCAGATAATGGCCGATGCCGTGCTCTTCATGCACCACCGGGTCGCCCACGCGCACTTCAGATAAATCGCGCAGCAAATGCTCCGAGCTGGTTTTGCGTACTTCTCTGAGCCGCGCTTGGCGCACTTGCAGGGCATATAGCTCGCTCTCGGTAACCAGCGCGATTTTGTCGCGTGGCAGGACAAAGCCCTGGCTCACCGGCAAAGCGGCGAGCATGAGCCGATCTGTACTGGCGGTAAACGCCACAAAGTTATCGCACAGTACCGGGTGAATTTTTTGCTCAGCGAATAACTGCGCCATGGTTTCGCGCCGCCCCAAGCTCTCTGCCACGATCAGTACCCGACCATCGAAACGGCTGAGAAAATCTTGCAACTGCGCGAGCGGTAGTTCTGCGCGCCGATCTACATGAATCGGCGGCAGGGGCTCGGTGGCGCAGGTATCGGTGTGCGCGGGTACGGTCGCCGCCTCGATCAACTCGACCCGTGGGAAGGTCTTGAGCTGGCCAAACAACTGGTCGGTGGAGAGGAATAAATCTTCCGGTGGCAGTAGGGGGCGTTCGCGGTCGCCGCGCATCAACTCATAGCGCGAGCGGGTATCGCGCCAAAATTGATCCGCCGCCTCCTGTACACCGTGATGCAGACACAGCAATGGCTCAGGCGGCAGATAATCCAGGAGCGTCGCCGTCGTATCAAAAAACAAGGGTAGGTAATACTCGATGCCCGGCGGCGCTACGCCATTGCTCACATCTTTATAGAGGCGGCATTTTGAGGGGTCACCTTCAAATTGATCGCGAAATTTTTGGCGGAAGTTGCTAATGCCCGCTTCGTTCAGCGGAAACTCGCGCGCCGGTAACAGCCGCACTTCTTTCACTGGATAGATGCTGCGTTGGGTATCGACATCGAAGGTGCGCAGCGTTTCGATTTCATTGTCGAACAAGTCGATGCGATAGGGCACGGTGCTGCCCATCGGAAACAGATCAATCACCCCGCCGCGCACGCTATATTCGCCCGGTGCCTGCACTTGGGTGACGTGACAATACGACGCCAAGGTGAGCTGCTTGCGTAAACCGGCTACATCCAGCTTTTCACCCTGCTTGAGAAAGAAAGTATGCGCCGCCAAAAACGCCAGCGGCGGTAGCCGATACAAGGCGGTAGTCACCGGCACTAGCGCAATGTCGAATGGATTGCGGCTGATTTGATTCAGCGTCGCTAAGCGCTCCGAAGTTAAATCCTGATGCGGCGAAAATTTATCGTAGGGCAGCGTTTCCCAATCCGGCAGTAAATGCACCGACAGGCTGGGGTCGAAACAGGGGATTTCATCTTTCAAACGTTGCGCGTCGGCTGCCTTGGCAGTGAGCACCAGAATCGGCTTTTTGGCCTGCGCCAATTCGGCCAAAGCGAGCGCGTCAGCGCTGCCGGTAAGACCGGCATAGCGCCGAAATTGGCTCGGGGTGGGGAGAGGGGCGGTAAGGAGCATGACGG
>JAYVBU010000200.1:0-6533 GCA_043750335.1 Betaproteobacteria bacterium
AGCGTGGCCATGCGTTTATCCTTGCGAATGCCAAGTGCATGATGTTACGACAGAAAAAATGACTTCTTTAGGGGCAATTAACGACCAAAATCACCCCCGCCAAAGGAGGCAAGGTGACTGTGATCGACGCGGGATAGCCCATCCAATCACCCGTATCGGCGTCGATGCCCGGGCCGTTGCCCAGATTGCCGCCGCCGTAGTAGATCGAGTCGCTGTTGAAAATCTCGCGATAGGTCCCTGCGCGCGGTACGCCGAGACGGTAGTTTTCGCGCGGTACGGGAGTGAAATTTAGCGCCACCACGACGAAATTGCCATCCCGCGCACGACGTACATAGCTGAGCGTAGATTGGTCAGCATCGTGGCAGTCGATCCACTGAAAACCCTCATGCGAAAAATCGAGATCGTGTAACGCTGTTGTATTGCGGTAGAGATGATTGAGATCACGAGTGCAAGTTTGTATGCCTTGATGCCAGTCGCGCGCCAAGAGCCACCAATCCAATTCGCGCCCTGCGCCCCATTCTTGTCCCTGTGCCAGCTCGTTGCCCATGAAGTTGAGCTTCTTGCCGGGGCAGGTCATTTGATAGGTATTGAGCAAGCGCAGATTGGCAAATTTTTGCCACGCATCTCCTGGCATTTTATCCAGCAGCGAGTGCTTGCCGTGTACCACTTCGTCGTGCGAAAAAGGCAGCACGAAATTTTCGGTGTAGGAGTAGAGCTGGCCGAAGGTGAGCTCGTTATGGTGAAAGCGCCGGTGCACTGGATCGTGTTCGAAATAACTCAGCGTGTCGTTCATCCAGCCCATATTCCATTTCATCGAGAAACCCAAGCCGCCCAGATACGTGGGGCGCGACACCATGGGCCACGAGGTGGATTCTTCCGCCATTGTGAGCGCGCCGGGGAATTGCTCATGCACCATCACGTTGAAGTCGCGCAGGAAGTCGATGGCTTCTAAATTCTCGCGTCCGCCATAGTGGTTGGGTAGCCATTCGCCTGCCTTGCGTGAGTAATCAAGATAGAGCATCGAGGCCACCGCATCGACGCGAATGCCGTCGATGTGAAATTCACTCAGCCAATAATGCGCGGAGGCGAGCAGGAAATTTTTGACCTCGCGCCGACCGTAATTAAAAATCAGTGTGCCCCAGTCTTGATGCGTGCCGAGGCGCGGGTCTGCATGTTCGTACAAGGCCGTGCCGTCGAATTGTGCAAGCGCCCAGTCGTCCCGAGGAAAATGCGCGGGCACCCAATCTAGAATCACGCCGATTTCGTTTTGGTGGCAGGCGTCGATAAAAGCGCGCAATTCATCCGCTGTGCCAAAGCGGCTGGTGGGGGCGAAATAGCCAGTCGCTTGATAGCCCCACGATTCATCCAGCGGATGTTCCGATAGCGGCATGAGTTCGATATGCGTGTAGCCCATCGCTTTGACATAGGGCACGAGATGCTCGGCTAACTCGCTGTAGTTATAGACGCGCCCATCAGGATGACGTCGCCAAGAGCCGATGTGCATTTCATAAATATTACAGGGAGCGTGTTGCCAATCCAGTTGCTTGCGCCGTTCGAGCCAAGCGGCGTCATCCCATGTGTGGCGTGGCAGGGGCGCGACGCGCGACGCCGTACTGGGACGCAGCTCGAAGGATTGTGCATAGGGGTCGGTCTTGACGAATACATTGCCGTTGTGGCGGTTGCGAAGTTCGAATTTATATAGATAGCCCGGCGCGAGATCGGGAACGAATAGTTGCCAGATGCCGCTTGCACCCAAGGTGCGCATCGGATGGGTGCGGCCATCCCACCGGTTAAAATCACCGACCACACTGACGCGTTCCGCATTCGGTGCCCAGACGGCGAAATTTACACCCTGCACCCCGAGCAAGGCCATCGGCTGCGCGCCGAGCATGCGGTAAGCTTGATAAAAGCGGCCCTCGCCAAACAGGTATAGATCGTGCTCTGTAATCGGGTTAGGAAAGCAGTAGGCATCATGCACTTCGCGCGTCACATGGCCGTCGTTGAGCTGAATACGATAAGGCGCGGCGGGTGCGTTAGCCCCGCGCCATTCGAATAGCCCTTCGGGCGCGATGCACGTGAATGGTGTCCAGGTGTTGTCGAGAAAAAGTGCCGCTTTGAGATGGTGCGGTGCAAGCAGGCGAATGACCCAACCGGCCTCGTCTTGGTGCAGGCCGAGATAGGCGAAAGGGTCGTGCGAGCGCGCCGCGAGCAAGGCTTGGGCTGCGTGATTGACTTTGATAGGGATGTCGTGTTTCATTGGTTTTATCATGTTGGAATGCACGGCTGAATGGAATCAATATGCTGGGTAAAGAAATTATAGACATAATACCGAGTTCTTGATGCCTTGCCTGCTTACCCACGCCAATCAGCCGCTTTCTCTTTGCGACTATTTAAACGAATCAACTAAAGTCAAACGATGAGTATCCAAGACGAAGAGTTAAAAAAACAAAAAGAGTATCCACGGTTCGTCAGCTTGCTGACGAAGAATACTGTCGCGTTGATTTTAGCGGGCGGGCGTGGAAGCAGGCTGAAACATCTCACCGACTGGCGCGCAAAACCGGCAGTACCTTTCGGTGGAAAATTCCGCATTATTGATTTTCCTTTGTCCAATTGCCTGAACTCGGGCATTCGGCGCATTGGCGTGGTCACGCAGTACAAGGCGCATAGCTTGATTCAGCACTTGCAACGCGGCTGGGGTTTTTTGCGCGGCGAGTTCAACGAGTTCATTGATTTGATGCCGGCCCAGCAGCGTATCGAGGCCGAGTGGTACAAAGGCACGGCAGATGCGGTGTTTCAGAATATGGATATCCTGCGCCACTACGCACCGGAATTTATTCTGATTCTGGCGGGCGATCATATTTACAAAATGGACTACGGCGAAATGTTGGCGGCCCACGCGGCTTCTGCTGCCGATCTCACCATAGCGTGCCTGGATGTGCCGATTGAAGACGCCCAATCATTCGGCGTGATGAGCGTGGATGAATACCAGCGCATTGTTGCTTTCGACGAAAAGCCGGACCGCCCCACCCCGATGCCCGGTGATCCGTCGCGTTCACTGGCGAGCATGGGTATCTATATTTTTAACGCCAAATTTTTGTACGAGCAATTGATTCGCGATGCAGACGATCATCACTCTGAACATGATTTTGGCAAGGACATCATTCCCTATCTGGTGTCGCGCTACCGCGTATTCGCGCACCGCTTTTCCGAAAGCTGCGTCGGTGTGCAAAACGGCACGCCCTATTGGCGCGATGTGGGGACGATCGAAGCGTATTGGGAGGCGAATATGGAGTTGGCCAAGATCACGCCCGATCTCAACCTCTATGACAAAAAGTGGCCGATCTGGACTTACCAAGAGCAGTTGCCCCCCGCTAAATTTGTGTTCGACGACGAAGCGCGGCGCGGCATGGCGGTCGATTCCATGGTGTCTGGCGGGTGCATTATCAGTGGCGCAACGGTACGGCGTTCGGTGCTGTTTTCCAATGTGCGAGTCAACGCTTATTCAGAAGTGAGCGATTCGGTGATTCTGCCGAATGTAGAAATTGGCTGCTATGCGCGTTTGCACCGCGTAGTGGTGGATAAGGGCTGCCGCATCCCGGACGGCCTGGAAGTTGGCTTCGACCCGGTCAAGGATGCCGAGCGGTTTTACGTAACCGACAAGGGCGTCACCTTGATTACGCCGGAGATGCTGGGACAGTATATCCACCACGTAAGGTAAGGCGCGCAGTGAGCCGTCTTCCCCAATGCGGGATGATGCTGCGGGGAAGCAGCGCACAGTCGTGAAAGCGCTTCTCAAGACTAAACGATTTGTGCCGTTATTCATGGATGTTAGTCAAGCGATAGCGAAGGCAGAACCATGAGCACCCCCACCCGCCATTTAGACCTGATCCTATGCTGGCACATGCACCAGCCGGATTACCGCAACTACACCAATGGCGAGTTTGTCATGCCGTGGACGTATTTACACGCGGCCAAAGACTACACTGACATGGCCTATCACCTGGAACAAAACCCGCAAGCGCGGGCGGTGGTAAATTTTGTGCCCGTATTATTGGATCAACTCGAAGACTACGCGCGCCAATTTAAAACCGGCGAGATACGCGACCCGCTTTTACGCTTGTTGGTGCACGAAAACATGAACGAGTTGACGCAGGAGCAACGCGATTTATTATTGGACTGCTGCTTCCGCTGTAATCATGTGACGATGGTCGAGCCTTATCCGGCTTATCGGCAATTGCTCAAGTTGTTTCAAGAAATCGACCTGCACGAGGACAAGCACTTTGAATATATGTCGGGCCAATATTTCGCCGACCTAGTGACTTGGTACCACATGATCTGGATCGGCGAGTCTGTGCGCCGTAACACCGAATTGGTACCACGTTTGATGAGCCAAGGTTCTTTGTTCAGCTACACCGACCGGCGCTTGTTGTTCGAATTATTCGGAGAGTTGATAAGCGGGCTGATTCCACGCTATCGAAAACTGTTGGAGGAAGGCCGCATCGAGCTTTCTACGACGCCGCACTATCACCCCATTGCCCCGCTCTTGATTGATCTGAAAAGTGGTCGCGAAGCCTTGCCAGATTCCCGTACGCCTGAGGCCCCGAGTTATCCGGGGGGGCGAGAGCGCATGAGTTTTCATATCGACTCGGCCATCGCGTCCTACGAAACGCGCTTTGGACGCCGCCCCGCAGGTATGTGGCCGGCAGAAGGTGCCGTCTCGCAAGCGTCACTGAGTCAAATGGCGCAGCATGGTGTGCAGTGGGCCGCCACCGGTGAAGGTGTGCTTGTGAATAGTTTGCGTCGTTCCAACGAGCATGTTCCCGACAAGGCGGAATATTTATACCGCCCCTATATCGTGCAAGACGACGCAGGGAAAAAAATTCACTGCTTCTTTCGTGATGATCGGCTCTCTGATTTGATCGGCTTTGAATACGCCAAATGGTATGGGCGGGATGCGGTGGCTAACTTCGTGCATGAGCTGGAGGGGGTGTTGCAAAGAACGCCGCAGCACGAAAACCCAGTCGTGTCGGTCATTCTCGATGGCGAAAACGCCTGGGAATTTTATCACTACAACGGCTACTACTTTCTGTCTGAATTATATGAAGCGTTAACCGAGCATCCAACGATTCGCATGACGACTTTTGAGCAGTATTTGCAGCAGTGTGCAACGGGCGCGGACACCTGTGCCGTCGTCGGCAAGCTGCCGCAAGTGGTGGCGGGGAGTTGGGTGTATGGCAATCTGTCCACTTGGATTGGCGATCACGACAAAAACCGCGCCTGGGATTTGCTTTGCGCGGCCAAACAGAGTTATGATCTTGTCATGGCGAGTGATCGCCTCAGCGAGCAGGAACGGCACGCCGCATCCAAGCAATTAGCCGACTGTGAAAGCTCCGACTGGTTCTGGTGGTTCGGCGACTATAACCCCTCACATAGCGTCGAAACCTTCGACGCGCTGTTTCGTTCCAATCTACAAAATTTATACCGGCGTTTGCAGTTGCCTGTGCCGCCTGTTTTAGATCACCCCATCAGCCATGGCGGCGCCGGTGCAGTTGAGGCGGGCGGTGCCATGCGGCGCGGCAGCTAAGCAACGTGGTCCAGGCGTCAGCAATATAGGATTATCTCAATGAATCGAATTTCGCTATTGTTGGGCGTGCATGCCCACCAGCCGGTGGGCAATTTTCATGAAGTGGTGGATGACGCGCATCGGCGCTGCTATCGGCCCTTCATCGAGACCTTGCACCGCTACCCCGATTTTAAATTTACCGCCCATTTTTCCGGCTGGTTGTTGGATTATTTACTGCAAAAATTTCCACAGGATATGGCGCTGCTCCGGGAAATGGTTGTGCGCGGCCAAGCGGAGCTATTTGGCGCAGGCGATACCGAGCCGGTGTTAGCCGTGATCCCGCAACGAGATCGCGTTGGCCAAATCAAAGTACTGTCCAATAAATTGGAAAAAAAACTTGGCGCGCGCCCACGAGGCGCTTGGCTTACCGAGCGCGTGTGGGAAGCGACTGTGGTGCCTGCGTTGGTAGATGCAGGCATTGACTATGTCACGGTCGATGATTATCACTTTTTGTGTACCGGCAAACGCATCGAAGATTTGAATGGTTTTTATACGACGGAAGAGGATGGCCGGCATCTCGATTTGTTTCCGATATCCGAAGCGCTACGCTATCGTTTGCCGTTCTCGCCCGCCGATGAAGCAGTGCGCTATATCGAAAGCCAAGCGCAAGCTGGCCAAACCGTCGCGGCGGTATATTTTGACGACATCGAAAAATTCGGCATCTGGCCCGAGACCTACGAGTGGGTGTATGAAAAGGGTTGGCTCAAGCACTTTATCGAAGGGGTGCTCGCATCGAGCATTATCCAAACGCAGCGTTACGACGAATATCATGCCCAATCCAAAACGCGCGGCGTCGTGTATTTGCCTACGGCATCGTATATTGAAATGAACGAGTGGACGCTGCCCGCACCGGCGGCCAATACCTACGCCGATCTGGTGCATGAAGCGAAGCAACAAGGCCGTTTTGAGC
>JAYVBU010000201.1:0-14062 GCA_043750335.1 Betaproteobacteria bacterium
TCAAAGCAATGCACCGCGTAATACACATCGCCGTTCGATGCCGGATAGGCAAGCCCCTTATCCACCAGTGTTTGAATCATCGCCACCATGCCCGGCACAAACTGGGTTGCGCGCGGTTCATGCGTCGGCGGCAAGATACCCAATTTTGCTTCATCTTCATGCATGTATTGGATAAAGCGCTCGGTTAAGACGTCGATCGGTTCGTTATTTTCCGCTGCGCGCTTAATGATCTTGTCGTCGATATCGGTGATGTTGCGTACATAGTTCACCGCAAAGCCGCTCACTTTGAGCCAGCGATACACCATATCGAACACCACCATCACCCGCGCATGACCCAGGTGGCAATAGTCGTACACCGTCATGCCGCAGACGTACATACGGATAGCGCCGGGGTTGATCGGCTTGAATACCTGCTTTTCGCGTGCGAGGGAGTTGTAGATGAACATATTTTTTGCCACAGAGGTCACAGAGGTCACAGAGGTCACAGAGGTCACAGAGGTCACAGAGGTCACAGAGAACACAGAGAACACAGAGAACACAGAGAAAAACACAACAGTGGGGCCACCCGATTTTCTCTGTGACCTCTGTGTTCTCTGTGGCTGATTTTTGGGTTAGTCAATTTCGCTGGCAAGCACGTGCTGCGTCAGACGATGTCGCGCGCGCGCATGACCCATCAGCTTGAACAAGGCGGGCATTTCCGGGCCAAAGGTCTGGCCGGTCAGCGCCGCTCGCAAAGGCTGGAACAATTGCTTGCCGCTCGCCCCGCTGGCTGATTTGACCCGGTTGGCGAAGGCTTTGAAATCCATATCTTCTTGCAACTCGGCCACTGCCGTGCGGAAAAAATTCGGCGCAGCATTTTCCAATACCTGGCGCGCCTCGTCGGAAACCGGCAAAGCATCGGCATACACCGCCTCGATCCACAGCTTTGCATCGTGCGGGAAGACAATATTAGGTCGCACCGCTTGCGCGAATTCGGTCAGGGCCGCTTTATGCACCCCACTCTTGAGCGTCGGCGTGAGCCAATGCATGAAGCTTTCCGCATCCGCCTGCTGCACTGCCTGAGCCTGCCAGTAATCCAACTGGCTGCGGTCATAGCGCGCCGGGGCGCGGCCCAAATGAGATTGGTCGAATGCGCGGGATAGTGCATCTAAATCCATCAGCTCAGTTTCGATAAAGTGATGGCCCAAGCGCGCTAGATAATTATTGACCGCAATCGGGAGGTAGCCCACTTCACGCAACTCCTGTACCGAGAGGCTACCACTGCGCTTGGATAGTGGTGCGCCCTGAGCATCGACGATGAGGGAGATGTGACCATATATTGGCGCAGGCAGATTCAAGGCTTGCAGCAGTGCAATCTGGCGCGGGGTGTTGGTGAGATGATCCTCGCCGCGCAAGACATGCGTCACGCCCATCATGGCATCATCAATCGCGTTGACGAAAAAAAAGGCGAAGCTGCCATCGGAGCGGCGAATGATGAAATCGCCAATATCTTCGGACGGAAATTTTTGCGCGCCGCGCACCAAGTCGTCAAAGGTCAGCGCCTCGCTTTTGGGCATGCGAAAACGCAAGGTGTAGGGTACGCCGCCGGCTTTTTTCTTGGCAGCTTCATCTGCTTTTAAATGCGCGCATTTACCAGAATATCGTGGTGGTTTACCCGAGGCCGCTTGCACCTTGCGTGACACCTCCAGCTCTACCGCACTGCAAAAGCAGGGATAAACACGGTCGATGGCTTCTAGCTCGCCCATATATTTTTCGTACATGGCGGTGCGTTGCGATTGGCGATAGGGTGCTGCCGCACCGCCTGCCCGCTCGCCTTCCTGCCAGTCCAGACCAAGCCATTGCAAGTCTTCCATCAGGGCTTGGATATATTCCTCGCGGCTACGCTCACCATCGGTGTCTTCGATACGCAAGAGGAATGCGCCGCCCATTTTTCGCGCAAACAGTACATTGAAGAGTGCGGTGCGCACATTTCCAAAATGAATCAGGCCGGTTGGGCTGGGGGCAAAACGCGTTTTCAAGGCAGGCATGAAATGAGGGAAAAACAAATTGTCGCCGGGGCGTGGTTGTTGGTAAAATCGACGGATAGAACAAGGGCTTAACTGGACGAAAGTATAACATAATGACATCACGCCACATTGCCTCCGCCCTCGCTCACGCGGCCTTCCTTTTTGCGACCGCATTCATGCCCGCCAGCGCCGACGAGCTGCAAGACATTCAATCCCTGGTCAAACAGGGCAACCAAAATCAAGCGTTGGACAAGGTCAACAGCTACCTTGCCAGTCGCCCCAAAGATGCACAGGGCCGCTTTCTCAAGGGCGTCATCCTCACCGAGCAGAACAAATCGGCTGAAGCGATCAAAGTTTTCACCGCCTTGACCGAAGACTTCCCTGAGTTGCCAGAACCCTATAACAACCTCGCGGTGCTCTACGCCTCGCAACAACAATACGATAAATCGCGTCAAGCGCTGGAGTTGGCGATTCAAACCCATCCTTCCTACGCCACTGCACACGAAAATCTGGGCGATATTTACGCCAAGATGGCAAGCCAAGCTTACGACCGCGCTTTGCAACTCGATAAATCCAATGCCGCCGCGCAGACCAAACTGTCTTTAATTAAAGAAATTTTCCCGATCAACAGCCGTCTCCAACGCCCGTCTGCTAAACCCAGCGTTGCCGCCCCGGTCGCCGTGAAACCGGTGGTGGTTGCCGTAGCACCCACGGTGCAACCCGTTCCGGTCACCCCTGCCCAGCCCGTGCCCGCAACCAAGCCTGTACCTGTCGCACCGCCAGCCACTAAACCGACTGAAAAAGCGGCAGAAAATATTATCGAAAAACCAATAGCAAAAACCGACAAACCAAAACAGGACCCAGCGCAAGCCATTCTTGGTTTGGTGAATAACTGGGCACACGCCTGGTCAAGCAAGAATGTGGGCGAATATCTGGGCTACTATGGAGCAGATTTCAAAACGCCAAAAGGCGAGTCGCGCGCCGAATGGGAAAAATTTCGCAAGGAGCGCATCCTCGCGCCGAAAAATATTCAGGTCAGCGTGACCGGCATCAAGGTCACGATGAAGGATGAGACGCATGCAGCTGTCACTTTCCGCCAGCATTACAAGGCCGACACCCTTAACTCATCGACTACCAAGACATTAGCGCTCGTCAAATCCGGAGACAAATGGCTTATTCAGCAAGAGCGCGTCGGCGGCTAAGCGCCGCTTCTCTCAGCGCCAATTCGCGCATGGGACGCGCCTTTGCTTTTGCTTCGCGCCACAGAGGCAAACTCTTAGTCTTGTGCGCTTGGCTGGTGTTACTTCCACTGATTGAGCCGTCGGCCACGGCCATGGGCAACCGCCCGCACCCCGCTCAAGGCAGCAACGAAAAGCAGACAAGCAACCCCGAAACGCTGCTGGTGCAAAGCCTGATCGATATTCAAGGCAATCGCCTCGATGACGCTTTAAAGCAAATCGACAGACTCATTACGCTCAACCCCAATTTTCGCTTGGCGCATTTAATCAAGGGCGATTTACTCATGGCGCATGCGAAGCCGATCTCGACCATCGGCAACGCACCCGGTGTCCCCGCTAATCGCTTATCCGATCTGCGCGACGAGGCACGGGTTCGTCTGCAACATTATCTCGACCCGGCGCCGCTCGATCTAGTGCCGGAATACCTGTTGCAACTCAATCCAAACCAACACCACGCAGTCGTGGTGGACACCAATAAATCGCGCCTGTATCTCTACAAAAATGATAACGGCGAACCGCGCTACGTAGCGGATTACTATATCTCCAGCGGCCTAAAAGGTTCAGAGAAGCTGAAAGAAGGCGACCAGCGCACCCCCATCGGCGTGTACACCGTGGTGGACAACTTACCCAAGGCAAAGCTGACCAATTTTTACGGCGCGGGCGCGTATCCCATCAGCTACCCCAACGAATGGGACCGGCGGTTAGGTAAAAATGGCCACGGCATTTGGCTGCATGGTGTACCCAGTGACACGTATAGCCGCCCTCCGCGCGCCAGCAACGGCTGCGTGGTGTTGACGAACGAGGACCTGCGATCAGTCGAAAAATATTTGCAAGTAGGCCATACGCCGGTGATTATCAGCAATGATGTGGCCTGGGTTGATCGCAAAGCCTGGAAGGGGCAACGCGAATCTATTTTGCAAGAAGTCGAGAGCTGGCGTCACGACTGGGAAAGCCGTAACGCAGAACGCTACCTCGTCCACTATGCACAGGAGTTTTCAAGTGAGCAGATGAATCTTGCCGCGTGGTCTGCCCAAAAACGCGCAGTCAATGCCGGTAAAACATTTGTCAAAGTACAGCTTAGTAACGTCAGCTTGTTCCGCTATCCGGGCAAGGACAATCTGATCGTTGTCACTTTCGACCAAGACTATCGCAGCAATAATCTGAACAACCAGATGCGTAAACGCCAATACTGGATGCAGGATGGCACAGCATGGAAAATTGTTTATGAAGGTGCCGCCGTTTAACCTAACCGTAACCCGCCAGCCGGGCCGAGTTGTTTAACCTAAGACGTTCCGTCACGCTACTTAGGAGACCAAAATGAAATTATTGATCGCCGCACTCACACTTTCCTTTGCCACTGGAATAGCCCAGGCGGGTCATCCTATGGTTGAGATGCAAACCAATCAGGGCAGTATCGTTGTCGAACTGTATCCGGAAAAAGCACCCCGAACCGTCGAAAATTTTTTACAGTATGTGAAGAGCGGTTTTTATGAGGGGACGATATTTCACCGTGTCGTAAAAAATTTCATGGTGCAAGGCGGCGCTTTCGACAAGGGCATGAACTGGCACCAGGGTGACGACCCGATCCAATGCGAATCTAAAAATGGCCTGACGAATGAAGTCGGCACCATCGCCATGGCCCGTGCGCGCGATCCAAACACGGCTACTTCGCAGTTTTTTTTCAATTTGGAAAGCAATAAGCACCTGAATTATTATCGCGACGATCCTGGCTATTACGGCCATGCCGTGTTCGGTAAAATCGTCAAAGGCATGGACGTGATGCTAAAAATCGCCGACGCGCAAACGGGTGCGGGCGGGCCCTTCGCGTCCGACGTGCCAGTGGAGCCTATCGTGATCGAAAAGGTCGCACTCCTACCGGAAGAATCTGCCTCACCCTCACCTACTGCAAAAGCAAAATCGAAAGGAAAGACCAATGGTAAAAGTAAAAACCAACCTGGGCGAATTCTCGCTGGAACTTGATGCCGAGAAAGCGCCGCTCACGGTGGCGAACTTTTTGGAGTACGTGCAAAGCGGTTTTTTTAACAACACCGTTTTTCACCGTGTGATTGATGGTTTCATGATTCAAGGCGGCGGCTTCGAGCCCGGCATGAATCAGAAACCCACGCGCGCCACGATTAAAAATGAAGCCGACAACGGCTTAAAAAACGACCTCTACACCGTCGCGATGGCACGTACCTCCGACCCGAACTCTGCCACGGCTCAGTTTTTCATCAACGCCTCGAACAACGACTTTTTGAACTACACCTCCCCCACCCCACAAGGCTGGGGCTACTGCGTATTCGGCAAGGTAGTCGAAGGCACGGACGTCATCGACAAAATCAAAAAAGCTCGCACCGGCAACAAAGGTGGGCATCAGGATGTCCCAGTTGAGGATATCGTGATCGAAAGCGCTGAAGTCGTTTAAAGACAGGCGTCGGGCATAGGCGAAAAGCACACCCCTATCGCCCGACACCTGAATCCCGGCCCCTTTCATGCACTCCCTCTTCATCTCCGATCTCCATCTCTGCCCTACCCGCCCTGTGACGACTGCGCTATTCATGCGCTTTTTACAGGACATCGCGCCACAAGCAGAAGCGTTGTACATCCTGGGGGATTTTTTCGAATACTGGGCGGGCGATGATGATCTCGACGATCCGTTCCATACCGCCATCGCAGCCGCATTGGCTAGTTTGGCGAAACACGGCGCGCGTATCTATCTCATGCATGGCAATCGGGATTTCTTGCTGAGCGATGTCTTCACGCGCGCAGCGCATGCGACGTTGTTGCCTGATCCAACGCGCATTGATCTCTATGGCGTCCCCACGCTGTTAATGCATGGCGATACGCTCTGCACCGATGATGTGTCGTACCAACAATTCCGCAGCATGGTGCGCGACACGGAATGGCAAAGCAGTTTTCTGGCGCAGCCCTTAAGCCAGCGCAAGGCGCAGATCGAAGCGCTGCGAAAAAAGAGCGAAGCGGCAAAATCCAGCAAGCCTGTTGAGATCATGGATGTGAATGCGGAGGCTGTCGCAAATATCCTGCGCGCGTACGATTATCCGCGCCTGATCCACGGCCACACCCATCGCCCGGCACGTCATTCGCATAGCGTTGACACGATGCTTTGCGAGCGCTGGGTATTACCGGATTGGTATGAAACCGGTGGCTATTTGCGCTGCGAGCCGTCAGGCTGCGAAGCCGTCACATTCGGGCCACAAACTTAATTCAGCGCAACATTTACCCTTTAGGATAAGCCATGATTCTCATCCTTTCTCCCAATGTTGACCCGCAGGGTGTCGAGTACGCGCAGCTCATCAGCTTTCTCGACCAGTTGCCCAATATTCAGTACCGCATGCACCATGAGCAAGGCATACAACAGCGCCTGACCGAGGTGTATTTAATCGGCGACACCGCCGCGCTTGGGCTCGATTACATGAAAAGCCTGCCCTGCGTAGAACGCGTAGTCCGGGTATCGGAAGAATATCGCGTGTTGGGTCGGCATAAAGACGATACGCGCCCAAGCGATTTCAACTACAACGGCGTGACTTTTTCGCAGGACAATCTCAATATCTTCGCCGGTCTGTGCGCGGTAGATACGCCGGAGCATGTAGAACGCATGATGCAAGCCTTGAAGGAGCACGGCCAAGTGTGCACCCGCATGGGGGCTTATAAACCACGCACCAGTCCTTACTCATTCCAAGGCCACGGAAAATCTTGCCTGCCTTACGTATTCGAATTGGCAGGCAAATACAGCATCAAAGTAATTGCCATGGAAATCACCCACGAATCGCATGTGACTGAAATCCGCGCGGCCTTGCAGGCGACTGGCAACCCGACCGGCGTGATGCTTCAAATCGGCACACGCAATACGCAAAATTTTGAATTACTCAAAATTGTGGGGCGTCAGCAGGAATTCCCAGTGCTGATAAAACGCGGCTTCGGCATCACCCTGGATGAGTCGATTAACGCCGCTGAGTATTTAGCTTCGGAGGGAAATCGAAAAATAATATTCGGTTTACGCGGCATGAAAACTAATATGGGCGACCCGCATCGGAATTTCGTCGATTTCGCGCATATTCCTGTCGTGAAAAGACTGACGCGCATGCCGGTGTGCATCGACCCTTCGCATTCGGTCGGCACTCGCGCCGCCGGGCCTGACGGCATCCTGGACATCATGCAGGCGGCCGCGCAAGGCGTAGTCGCCGGTGCCAATATGATCCTAATCGACTTTCACCCTGCCCCATCCAAAGCGCTGGTGGATGGCCCGCAAGCCTTAACCCTGGCCGAGTTGCCGCACTTTTTAGAAGACGTCGCTCTCGCACGCGAAACCTATCTCAAGCGAAAAGCACTGGCTCATCGTTACGCACAGAAAGCATCCTCATGAAAAAAACCGCCAAATCCACCTTGCTTACAAAACACACTATGACGCTGGAAACAGCCAAACATATTGCCAATGCCGCAGAAAAATTTGCGCGAAAAAAGAACTGGAATGTCGTGATCGCCATCGTAGATGACGGCGCACATTTAATTTATCTAGCGCGCATGGATGGCACACAGATCGGCAGCGTCGAAGTCGCCCAAGCCAAAGGGCGCACCGCGCTCGCCTTCAAACGCCCGACTAAAATCTGGAGCGAAGGCCTCAAGGATGGCCGCATGCAGATTTTAGGGCTACCCGGTGCTACACCTATCGAAGGCGGCTTACCGCTGGTAGTGAAGGGAGAATACGTTGGCGCAATTGGCGTGTCCGGCGTCACCTCCGAACAGGATGGTGAAATCGCGCAAGCAGGGTTAGCGGCGCTCGGCTAATCCCACAACCACGCCGCACCGCGCACTCCGCTCGAATCTCCATGCTGGTGCCGCACCAATCTGGTCACGACTTGATCGGAAAACACATACTTTCCCCACTGCTGCGGAACGCTTTCGTACAAACGCTCGATATTCGACATACCGCCGCCTAGCACAATCACGTCGGGGTCGAGAATATTGATAACCTGTGCCAGCGATCTAGCCAAACGGTGTTCATATTCGAGCAAGGTCTGCTCGCAGGCTACATCACCTTGCACCGCACGAGTAACGATGCGCGGCGCATCCCAAGTCGCACCCAAGCGCTGTGCATGATGCCGCGCCATGCCAGGGCCAGACAGCCAGGTTTCGACACATCCCGATTTACCGCAATAACACAGATGCCCCGGCAACTCAGCAGGCTGCGGCCAGGGCAAGGGATTGTGCCCCCATTCACCGGCGATAGCATTTGGCCCGGTGAGCACCTGACCATTAACCACAATGCCACCCCCCACACCCGTCCCAAGAATGACGCCGAACACCACCGACGCCCCCTGCGCTGCGCCATCCACCGCCTCGGACAGGGCAAAGCAGTTCGCATCGTTTTGAATGCGAATCGTGCGCCCTAACAATTGTTGCAAGTCATCCAATAACCGTTGCCCATTCATGCATACCGAATTGGAATTTTTAAGATGGCCTGTAGCACGCGAGAGCGCGCCCGGCGTACCGATACCGATGCTCCCCTCGCGCCCCAAATCGGCCTCCACCGCATATACCAGCCCCACAATCGCATGCAGCGTAGCGGAATAATCACCCTGAGGCGTGGCCACGCGGCGGCGCGCCAATTCCTGCCCCGAAGCATCGAGCGCAATAATTTCGATTTTAGTGCCGCCGAGGTCGATGCCTAAACGCATGGCTTGGGAACCACGGATGCACACGGATTAACACGGATAAAACCCCACATGAAGATTTTAGCCCGCCCGACTGAACAAAATTCTCCGGTTTGTCGTGACGTATCCACTTTTTCTTTCATCCGTGCTTATCCGTGTGCATCCGTGGTTCCAGACTACCGTCCCGGCCCCATCGCCACCGAGCCCTCTTCCGGGTCTAGCTCGCACTGTCCTGCCACACAGGCGAATTCCTTAGCGCCTTTGGTTGTATCTTCTTTTTCATACACCACAATGGAGGAGAAATCGATTTTCGGTAGGCTGGCCATGCGACGGTGATATTCGTCTTCGCTGATTTCTTCGTAGGGGGCAAGTTCGTACACGCTGTTGGATTTAGGCAAGAAAGATAAGCCGCCCAACATCGGCCAGTTGTCGTAGAGCCAGTGCGCGGTGGCGATCCACTCATCGCCTGCCACGGTGATGGTGACAGACGGATTATGTTCGGTGAAATTGAGCTTCACGCTTTTCCAAAACGCCAGCTGTTCGATGGCGTTTAAATCGGTGCGGGTGGTGCAGCCCTTGGGCGCGGCCACGGGAAACTCGATGACGAAACTGGTGGCGGTCGCCTCTAACTGTCCTACTTCCGGCTGGTAGGGAAATTTCTGTTCCTTTAACATCGAAAATAAGGGATCGGTGGCCGATATGCGTATGCGGCGTAAATAAAAATTTGCATATCGCGGGTGCATGCCGGAGGCCGAATCTACCAATTGTGAAACCGTGCCGGAAGGTTTGACGCAAGTAATTGCGGTAGAGGCGTTGACACCAAAGCGCGCCGCATAGTCGCGATTGACGGCAATCGCTTGATCGCGCAGTGAGCGCAGCACGTCGGCCTCTCGCACCAAGGCGCAATCCCACTGCCCCGTAATAGAGACACCCAGGAGCCGCTCTTCTTCGCAGTTGTCCTGCCATTCTTTTGAAATGTAGGGAAAATCAGTGAGTGAGGATTGATACGTACCTAGAATAGTGGCGAGGCGCATCTTATGCGTGAGCGTCTCGAATGTATCTTCGGCGCGCGCGATTACCTCTGTCAAATTGCAAAACTGTTTTGAGCGCAGAATAATTTCGCCGCAGGGGTTGACGCCACAGCGCGGCCAATAAGGCGCAAATTTATCCCAACGGCGAGAAGGTAACTGTTCGGGCAGGCCGCCGCGATTAAAAATCCCGCGCTCGCCACTCCCGCTCTTGGCCAGCGCCAACCATTCGTCGAGAAAATCTACCGCGCGCGGCCGCGTCTCGTACACCGCCGAATTGTTGGCCATGGCGCGCTGTGGATTGTTGATATAAAAGTGCCCGTTTTTTGCGCCGCGCAGTTCATCATCATCAAAATCCGAAAGTGATATCAACGCCGAGCGGCGCACACCGCCCATCTCTACCACTTCGCCGATTTTGCAAATGATGTCATGCACATCAAGATTGGCTAAACGTTTGCCTTGATTAGCGAGAATTTTGCTGCGCGCAAAATCGAGCAAGGAGCGCAGCGGCCCTGGGCCAGAACTGCGCCCGCCCATGGTGTAGAGCCGCGCACCGGCAAGCCGCACCTGGGAAAAATCAAAGCGCACGTCGCGACCTTCATACCAAGCTGCAAGTCCGAATTTAAGGGCATCACCCCAACCTTCCTTGCTATCCTCCACGATATGCGCCGGCATCATATGGCCACTTTGACGTTGGATGATGGGCAACAGTTGCACATTTTGGCTCTCGACCGAAAAGCCCACCCCCACCCCGCACATGAGCAGGAACATGATTTCGGCGAAATCATCGAGCCGGGTCGGCGCGATAAAAGAGCAGTTATACGCCGCGACGTTATTGTTGCGCGCCGCCTTGCCTGCCGACCACATGAGGCGCATCGAGGGCATGATCTGCTGCGACAAAATTGCAGCGCGTATATCGGCGTATTCTGTTTCAGATAGCTTTTCGCCCAGCTTCTCGCGCATGAAAGAGAGATAGCGGTCCACCGTTTCAACCCATGTCTCGCGCCGGTTTTCATCTTCTATCCAGCGCGAATAGGTGCGGTAGTACACAAACTCAGCCAATGGATTGCGAAAATATTGTTTAGATTCCGCCGCGAGTTTTTTTACATGATCGGGTACATCTTTTACCTTATCCCGAATTTTGGCCCGCTCGTGCCGATACAGAATGTAGGCTTTCGCAGTCTTGGGGAAGTCGAGCAAGATCAATGATTCTTCGACCTGGTCCTGAATTTCTTCCACCTGCGGAATATGACCACTGGGAAAACGCAACGCCAAGGCGGCCATCACTGCATCGGCGACGCGCTGCGGATCAAGTTGAATTGCCCCCTCGCCGCAGGCTTGCATTGCATGCGACAGGGCGCGCGTGATGCGGTCTTGATCGAAGGCAACAATACGGCCATCGCGCTTGCGGGCTTGGGTAAATACGGGCGTGTGTGGGCTCATCTTCATTCGTTCGTCAAAAGGGGTAAACACTAAACGCTAGTACAGTATGTATCCTACCCTAGAAATGAAAATGGCCGACGGAGTCGGCCATTTTCGATACCTGTTGCAAGCTTATTAAATAACGACTTCCGGCTCTTCTTCGAAAACCAGCTTCACCAGCCCTGCGTCGTCCACATCAACCGCGACTTTTCCGCCATGGGCTAAGCGACCGAACAGGAGTTCATCGGCCAGCGCCTTACGTATCGTATCCTGGATCAGCCGCGCCATGGGGCGCGCGCCCATGAGTGGGTCAAAACCTGTTTTCGCCAAATGCTCTTTCAATGCATCGGTGAAATTTGCCTCGACCTTCTTCTCATGCAACTGCTCCTCCAATTGCATCAAGAATTTATCCACCACGCGCATGATGACTTCTTTATCCAAAGACTTGAACGAAATCATTGCATCCAGACGATTGCGAAACTCGGGCGAGAACAGACGCTTAATGTCACCCATTTCGTCCCCGCCCTTTTCTGGCGTGGTGAAGCCAATGGTGGTTTTATTCAATGCCTCAGCACCCGCATTGGTGGTCATGATGATAATCACATTGCGGAAATCAGCTTTGCGTCCGTTGTTGTCGGTAAGCGTGCCATGGTCCATGACTTGCAAAAGAATATTAAAAATATCCGGATGCGCTTTCTCGATTTCATCCAACAGCAGCACGGAATAAGGATGCTTAGTGATCGCCTCTGTCAGCAAACCACCCTGGTCGAAGCCGACATAACCCGGCGGTGCGCCAATCAAACGCGACACGGCGTGGCGCTCCATGTATTCAGACATATCGAAGCGAATCAGCTCGATGCCCATGGTGTAGGCAAGTTGGCGCGCAACTTCGGTCTTACCTACGCCTGTCGGTCCCGAAAACAGGAACGAACCAATCGGTTTACTGGGATTACCCAAACCTGATCGGGCCATTTTGATCGCGGTCGCCAACGCTTCGATTGGCTTGTCCTGACCAAACACAACGGCTTTCAGATCGCGATCCAGATTTTTGAGCGCAGAGCGGTCGTCTGTGGACACACTTTTTGGTGGGATGCGCGCGATTTTCGCCACGATGTCTTCGATCTCTTTCGGCGTAATCACTTTCTTCTGTTTCGATTTTGGCAAAATGCGCTGTGCCGCACCCGCTTCGTCGATCACGTCGATCGCCTTGTCTGGCAGGTGGCGGTCGTTGATGTATTTGGCGGACAACTCTGCGGCTGTAGAGAGCGCGGCAGCGGTGTACTTGATGCCGTGGTGCGCTTCAAAGCGCGATTTAAGACCACGCAAAATCTCGACCGTTTCTGCAACCGATGGCTCCGGCACGTCAATTTTTTGGAAGCGCCGCGATAGCGCATGATCTTTTTCAAAAATGCCGCGGTATTCATTATAAGTCGTCGCACCAATGCATTTCAGTGCACCGGAACTTAAGGCGGGTTTAAGCAGATTAGAGGCATCCAAGGTGCCGCCCGAGGCCGCCCCCGCGCCGATCAAGGTATGAATTTCGTCGATAAACAAAATTGCTTTGTTGTTATCGAGCAAATGCTTTAACACCGCTTTCAGGCGCTGCTCAAAATCACCTCGATATTTAGTCCCGGCCAGCAGCGCGCCCATATCAAGCGCATACACCGTGCTCTGCGCCAACACTTCTGGCACATTACCTTCAACGATACGACGCGCCAAACCTTCTGCAATAGCCGTCTTGCCGACACCGGCTTCACCCACCAGCAATGGATTATTTTTGCGGCGGCGGCACAAGGTTTGTATTACCCGTTCCAATTCCACCTCGCGCCCGATCAGTGGATCAATTTTACCGGCCAGGGCTTGTACGTTAAGATTCTGGGTAAAGTTTTCGAGCGCGGTCGCGGGTTGTTGCTCTTGCTCGGCTTCTGGTTCGGCATCATTGCCGCCACCCTTGGCGGGACCGGCGTTGTCCTGCACTTTGCTGATGCCGTGCGCAATGTAATTCACGACATCAAGCCGGGTTACACCTTGCTGATGCAGAAAATACACTGCGTGCGAATCTTTCTCCCCGAAAATCGCGACCAACACATTAGCACCGGTGACTTCTTTTTTGCCGGAGGACTGGACATGTAAAATGGCACGTTGAATGACGCGCTGAAAACCAAGCGTGGGCTGAGTATCGACTTCATTAGTGCCGCCGACGACGGGTGTGTGCTGCTGCACAAAATCACCCAACACCTTGCGCATATCTTCGATATTCGCGGCACAGGCGCGCAATACTTGCGCGGCGGAGGGATTATCCAGCATCGCCAGCAAGAGATGTTCCACCGTGATGAATTCGTGACGCTTCTGCCGCGCCTCGACAAACGCCATGTGAAGAGAGACTTCCAATTCTTGCGAGATCATCTTATGTTTCTTCCATTACGCACTGCAACGGATGTTGATGCTGTCGTGCAAAAGAGACTACCAGATCAACCTTCGTCGCCGCAATATCTTTTGGGAAAACCCCACATACGCCCATACCTTCTCGATGCACCTTGAGCATAACCAACGTTGCCCGCTCCCGGTCTAAACCAAAAAATTTCTGTAATACTTGTACTACGAAATCCATAGGCGTGTAATCGTCGTTCAACACAAGCACCTTGTATAAGGGCGGTGGCTTGAGTTTACTTTTCTGTGGCTCTAATACTGTGCCA
>JAYVBU010000202.1:0-6489 GCA_043750335.1 Betaproteobacteria bacterium
AATTTGTGCTTGAGTACACGCGCGCCGATGCGGTGATGATTGGCCGCGCAGCGCAAGGCAGACCGTGGATTTTTCGCGAGATTGCACACTATCTGGCCACGGGCGAAAAATTACCCGAGCCAGAGGTGGCCGAAATCCATCACGTGCTGGTCGATCATTTGGCCGATTTGTATGGCTTTTACGGCGAATACACCGGTGTACGCATGGCGCGCAAACACATTTCTTGGTACACCAAAGGGCTCATCGGCTCGGCCAGCTTTCGCCACCGCATGAATCAACTTGAATCAACCCAGCAGCAGCTTGACGCGGTTAATGCATTTTTTGCACAGCTTTTGGATCACGCGCCGCGTTTAACTTACGAACAACAAGCAACAGAACTCGCCGCATAAAAAGCAGACCCGCCACAGAGCGGTGCGGTAGCAGAATCAGCAGATAAGGAAGAACAAGATGGCACAGAAGGACAACGAGCTATCGGCTTGCGTACGCAAAGCCGTGAATGACTATTTCAAACATCTCGATGGCGAAACTCCGGGCACCGTGTACGACATGGTTTTGACCTGCGTGGAGCGCCCTTTACTCGAAACCGTGCTCCACCACACCGAAGGCAACCAGACGCGCGCTTCAGAGCTGCTCGGCATCAACCGCAATACGCTGCGAAAAAAAATGTCGCAATACAAAATCAAATAACCTAGCGAAATCACCATGGCCATCATCAAACGCGCATTACTCAGTGTCTCCGACAAACAGGGCATCATCGAATTTGCCAAGGGATTGAAAAAATTTAATATCGAGATTCTTTCCACCGGCGGTACGGCCAAGCTGTTGGCCGACAACAACATTGCGGTGACCGAGGTTGGCGACTACACCGGCTTTCCCGAGATGCTCGATGGCCGCGTGAAAACACTGCACCCGAAAATTCATGGCGGCATCCTGGGTCGTCGCGACGACCCAAACCATGTGCAAGCCATGCAGGCAGCCAATATGCCGCCCATCGACATGGTCGTGGTAAATCTCTACCCCTTCGCGGCCACTATCTCGCGCCCCAGCTTTACCTTGAACGACGCGATTGAAAATATCGACATCGGCGGCCCGACCATGGTGCGCGCCGCAGCAAAAAATTACGCGCATGTCGCCGTGGTCACCGACCCGGCGGATTACAAGCCACTGCTGTCGGAAATGGACATGACTGGTGGCCTGATCGGCGGCGATACGTGTTTCAATTTGGCGCAGAAGGCGTTCTCGCACACTGCCGAATACGATTCCACCATCAGTAATTATCTGACCTCGATCGATTCGCGTGGCCGCAAAGAGGGCTTTCCAAAAAAACTCAATCTGAATTTCACCCAAGCGCAGGAATTGCGTTACGGCGAAAACCCACATCAAAGCGCCGTGTTCTACACCACTCCGACCGAACGCGAAGCTTCTATCGCTACCGCGCGCCAGCTGCAAGGCAAAGAACTCTCTTACAACAACATCGCCGATGCGGATGCCGCACTAGAATGCATCAAGCAATTCCACGAGCGCCCCACCTGCGTCATCGTCAAGCACGCCAATCCTTGCGGCGTGGCGTATGGCGACAATCTGCTGGAGGCGTATAACCGCGCTTACCAGACCGATCCCGAATCCGCTTTCGGCGGCATCATCGCCTTCAATCGCGAATTGGATGCCGAAACGGCCAAGGCTATCGTAGAAAAACAATTCGTCGAGGTCATCATCGCGCCGACGGTATCTGCTGCGGCAGTCGAAGCGACCGCTGCGAAGAAAAACGTGCGCCTTTTAGCGTGCGGCGAATGGCCCAAAGTGCCCGCGCCACGCCTGGATTTCAAAAAGGTCAACGGCGGCTTGCTGGTGCAAGAGGCCGACTTGGCACTGCACGAAGAATTGAAAGTAGTGACCAAGCGCGCGCCGACCGATGCTGAAATGTCAGACTTGTTGTTCGCGTGGCGCATCGCAAAATTTGTTAAATCCAACGCCATCATTTACGCCAAAGACAAAATGACTATTGGCGTCGGCGCTGGCCAAATGAGTCGCATCAATTCTGCACGTATCGCGGGCATCAAAGCCGAACACGCAGGGCTTGTCGTTGCGGGCTCGGTCATGGCATCGGATGCCTTCTTCCCCTTCCGCGACGGCATCGACCAGGCTGCGGCAGCAGGCATTGCTGCGGTGATTCAACCCGGTGGCAGCATGCGCGACGAAGACGTGATCGCAGCAGCAGATGAGCACGGCATGGCGATGGTGTTTACCGGCATGCGGCATTTTAGACATTAAAAAAGTTTGCCACAGAGGGCACAGAGGACACAGAGAAAAACGGAGGGTCTGAACAAAGCCCGCAGAAATTATCCGTGAACGCGGTTTGTCTTTCTCTGTGATCTCTGTGCCCTCTGTGGCAAAAAAGGTTTAAACCAATTATGAAACTACTCGTCATCGGTAACGGCGGTCGTGAACATGCCTTGGCGTGGAAGCTGGCCCAATCCAAGCGCATCCAGCGCATTTATGTTGCGCCCGGCAACGGCGGCACCGCGCTCGACCCGGATTTAGCCAATGTGCCGCTGACCAGCATTCCCGATCTGCTTGCTTTCGCACAGCAGGAAAATATCTACCTCACCGTGGTCGGTCCCGAAGCACCGCTGGCAGCGGGTGTAGTGGACGCCTTCCGCGCGGCAGGGCTCAAGATTTTTGGCCCCACGCAAGCGGCGGCACAGTTGGAATCCTCCAAAGATTTCGCCAAAGATTTTATGCTGCGCCACGGCATCCCCACGGCGGCATACGGCACGTTTACCCAAGCGCAAGCGGCGCATGCGTATATCGAAGCGCAAGGCGCACCCATCGTGGTCAAGGCCGATGGTCTCGCCGCAGGCAAAGGTGTCGTCGTCGCGCAAACTAAAGACGAAGCGCACACCGCCGTGGACATGATGCTAGGCGATCAAATACTGGGCGAAGCGGGTGCGCGCGTGGTGATCGAAGAATGTCTGCAAGGCGAAGAAGCGAGCTTCATCGTGCTGGTGGATGGCGAGCATGTGCTGGCCATGGCCACCAGCCAGGACCACAAGCGCTTAATGGATGGCGATCTCGGCCCCAACACCGGCGGCATGGGCGCGTATTCGCCAGCGCCGGTCGTCACCCCTGAGCTACACGCGCGCATCATGCGCGAGGTGATTCACCCTACGGTGCAAGGCATGGCACGAGACGGCATCCCCTACACCGGATTTTTATACGCAGGCGTGATGATCGACGCTCACGGCGTACCCAAAGTGTTGGAATTCAACTGCCGCATGGGTGACCCGGAAACCCAGCCCATCATGCTGCGCTTGAAAAGCGATTTAGTAACGTTGCTCGAACACGCCGTGGCAGGCACCTTGGATAAAGTTGAGGCAGAGTGGGATCGCCGTAGCGCGCTGGGCGTTGTCATGGCCGCCGCCAATTATCCCGCCCCCCCGCGCAAAGGCGATGTGGTCAGCAACCTGCCACCCAAAGGTGAGGACTACATGGTGTTTCACGCAGGTACGCAACGTGTAAATGAAAATGTCGTTACCGCCGGTGGGCGTGTGCTGTGCGTCACGGCTTTGGGCGACACGGTAAAAATCGCGCAACGCCGTGCTTATGAAATCGCCGACCAGATTCAATTTGACGGCGCGCAGATGCGCCGCGATATTGGCTATCGCGCCATCGGGCCGCGCGTAAAGTAAAACCGCTTTTTGCCATAGAGCGCACAGAGAAAATCAACAACGAAGACCAGCGCTTGGTTTTCTCTGTGCACTCCGCAGCACAATCTTTTGTGCTAGTTAAAATCCCACCTTCATCGCCCTATTGATATGGCTGTGATTCCGATTGAATTTATCCGTGCTCACTCATGCTTAGTTCATCCATTAATCTTTCCGCGTTGCTCGCGCACCTCAAGCGGGGCGGCGTGATCGCCTATCCTACAGAGTCCTGTTACGGCTTGGGTTGTGATCCGCGTAATCGTGCGGCAGTGAAAAAAATTCTGCGCTTGAAACGTCGCCCATGGCACAAAGGCTTGATTCTGGTCGCCTCCAACTTAGAACAAGCCGCGCGTTTCATTCTGCCCGTGAGTGCCTCGGCACGCGCAACCCTAGATCAACATTGGCCAGGGCCCTACACCTTCTTGCTGCCCACGTCCCCCCGCGCGCCAAAGTTGCTGAGCGGTAAACACAAGAGTGTCGCCGTGCGCGTTTCCGCGCATCCCGAGGTGGCCCGACTCACGCGCACCTTAGGGCCATTAGTTTCCACCAGCGCAAATGTTTCTGGCGCGAAGTCGATTAAAACTTATGCCGAGGCGCACCGCGCATTCGGACAGCAGGTGTGGGTGCTGCCAGGCCGCATCGGCAAACGTCGTGCGCCGTCCGTTATAATTGATATTCAATCCGGAAAAAAACTGCGCTAATCATGGACACAAACCGCGTCAAAACTTTTCTTACTGAACTGCAAGCGTTGATCGTCGAACGCCTGGGACAAGTCGATGGTAAGACTTTCAAGCGCGACGCCTGGCAGCGCCCCGAAGGCGGCGGCGGCATAAGTTGTGTGGTGGAAGAAGGCAATGTATTCGAACGTGGCGGCGTAAATTTTTCGCATGTATTCGGCGACAAACTACCGCCCTCCGCCTCGGCGAGTCGGCCAGAGTTGGCGGGGCGCGGCTTCGAGGCGATGGGCGTGTCGCTGGTGCTGCATCCACGCAACCCCTACGCCCCGACCGTGCATATGAATGTGCGTTGTTTTGTCGCACAGAAACCGGGCGCAGAGCCGGTGTGGTGGTTTGGCGGCGGCATGGACCTCACGCCGTATTACGGCTTTGCACAAGACGCAGTACATTTTCATCAAATGTGCCAAAACGCGCTAACCCCCTTCGGAGCCCAATACCATCCGCGCTTTAAAAAATGGTGCGACGATTATTTTTATCTCAAACATCGGGCAGAACCGCGCGGCGTGGGCGGAATATTCTTCGACGATTTTGCCGAGGGGGGCTTTGATGCCGCGTTTAATTTGGTCGAAAGCGTGGGCGATCATTTTTTACCGGCATACGTGCCTATTCTGGAAAGACGAATGGATGTACCGTATGGAGAGCGCGAGCGCGATTTCCAAGCGTATCGCCGTGGGCGGTATGTGGAATTTAATCTCGTTTATGATCGCGGCACGATCTTCGGCCTGCAAAGCGGTGGACGCACCGAGTCCATTCTCATGTCGCTGCCGCCAGTGGTGAAATGGCGCTACGATTGGCAACCTGAAGTGGGCTCGCCTGAAGCTGCGCTCTATACTGATTTTCTGATCGGCAAGGATTGGTTATAGCTAAGAGGTAAATAATGCGTGTGGTGTGGAATGCCCCGAATCTTCTCACCCTGTTGCGCGTTATCGCAGCACCCCTGCTTGCGTATTTTCTCATGCGCGCGCTTTACGACTTCGCGCTTTACACCTTCGTCTTTGCCGCCCTCACCGATGCGCTCGACGGCTACATTGCGCGCCGCTTCAAGCTGCACACCGAATTCGGCGCAGCACTCGATCCGCTAGCGGATAAATTAATTACCCTCACCTGCTTACTCATACTCACCTTTCAAGGTTGGGTTCCGCTGTGGCTCACACTCGCCATCATGCTGCGCGATATGGTGATTGTCGCGGGCGCATTTTTCTATCATCACTTATTCGGTGAAGTAGATATCCGCCCCACCAAACTGGGCAAGTTTCACACCTTCGCCGCCTTTGCCCTATTCATCGCGCTATTGGCACATGCCGCGCAGCTGATCGACGCATCGAATTGGCTCACGTTCAGCTTCGGCGCACTGCTCGCCACCACGCTCGCCAGCCTCGCACAATATGTGGTTCTCTGGGGACGCAAAGCAGCGCAGCGTCCTAAGTTCTAGTCATAGCGGTGGACGTTCCGGCGCGTGTCAAAGTAGTTGTCGTCTGTCTCATGCGGCCAAATGCCCCTTAGTCCGGTTGACCAATTCATCTGCGACGACCGAAAGATAAGCAGAAAGATAAGGGGTCATGAAAGATAAGAAGATAAGGGGTCAGAAGATAAGGGGTCACATCTTGTATTATCACATTCCCTCCACTGCCTTAATAATTCGGCTTACCGTTGCATAGTGCAGCCCGGTCTCCCGTCCGATTTCGGACAACGCATAATCCTTCCATCGTTCGAACAGCGCGAATAGTCAATGGCCAGCAACATGCGTATCTCCTGACACCAACGACCGTGCCCGCGCCTGCCGCTATATGGCTGTTAGGTTCTGGTCCCTGGGCTTGATCGGTGTGGCCCGGCGCAAAGCAGCTTAATAGGCTTTTCTTTCTTACAATAGCGGCGGCCAATTGGTCGCCGTTTTTGCTTCAGGATTCCGTTCTTTAAATGTCTGCTTCCGACTGGCTTGACGGACTGGTAGGGGTAGATGACTACCGATTACGCGCAATCCTTGAACTTCCGCTTCCAGTACTTTTCGGTCACCCTCAGTAGTCAGCTTTCTCCGCGCGAAGAATCAA
>JAYVBU010000203.1:0-2922 GCA_043750335.1 Betaproteobacteria bacterium
CACATCGGCAAGCTACTGGATTTGTTTCCTATTCATGCCGTGTTGAAATACCCGGTGACAAAAGAACATTTGCGGGCTGTGTTGCAAGCCCCGGCGTAAGCCAGGGCAGGTGCCAGGTTTTGTTTGCTGCGATATTCTTATTCAGCTGAATGTAAGCAGCCCATCCGCTAGTGGCTAAGCGCATCCGGGCCAGCTGTTTCAATTTTCCCCGCGTTTTTGAGCATGGCGTCCGAATCAGGGTAGCGGGCATATATTTGCTGCACTTGCGACTCATATTCAAAGCGCGAGAGGGGTGTTTTCATCTGTTCTTGCAGCGCGTGACGCAGCGCTTGGGTCAGGGCTGGGCTCATGCTCAACATGCGCTTGGCCAGGATGATGCCGCCGTCGGCATTGACCAGCGTCATCTGGAGCGGGTCTCGGTGATCGGGAATGTCGGCGGGTACGGTGCGCTCTTCATCGCGCAGTTGGTGGACGTTATAAGCCACGTCCGACCACTCGCAGATATCTACAATACGGAAAAGTAAAAACAGCACCGATCCCTCAACATACTGAGAAATCTCTACCGGCTGATTGGCAAAACCTTTTATTTCGGTGGGGGTGGGGTTGGTCCAAAACAGAGCCAAGTCATGTACGCCATTGTGGTAGCAATACTGGGTGGCTTCGGAATATTGGGTGTGTTTGGTCGAATATATTTCGCCGACGAGTCGTGTTGTCATGTGTCCTCCGGTGACGGGCGCGCTATTAGACCATAACATGCAAAACCGATGCTAGCGCGCTCAATGCCGACTAAGCCGGGTTACAATAATTGCCAAATAACACCTGGAAAAACCACATGATTCGACTACTTGCGATGTTTTTTCTAAGCCTGCTGCTCAGTGCAAATGTGGCTGCGGCCAGCCTCAAGCCGGGCGATCTTGCGCCCGAGTTTACGCTCCAAGATTTGAGCGGTAAGCAACACAGCTTGGCCGCACTACGCGCAAGCGGCCCGGCGCTGCTTTTTTTCTGGTCCACTGAGTGTGGCTTTTGCCGCGTCTTAGCGCCGAAGTTGCAAAAACTATATGCTGAACGCGCGGCCAGCGGGCTGCGCGTAGCTGGCATTGATATTGATTTCAATATGCGCGAGCAGGTCGAGGCATTCGTGCAAGAACGTAAGCTCGACTTTCTCATATTGCATGGCAGTCTTAATAACGCCGATGTGGTTGAGGCCTATGGTGTGCCGGGTACGCCGACACTGGTGCTGGTGGGGCGCGATGGCCGCATCATCTATTACGGCCACAGTCTTGATGAAGCGACGCGCCGCATTCCGTAGCAGCTTGCCAGCCAAAAAGCTGAAACGCGGGCTGGAGAAAATGGCATGGGCTAGTTCGACGCTGGGCATCACCGCAGCCAATCAGCCGCAAATGTCGTACGATAAGCCAACGACCTGAAAGGCATGGCATGATACAGATGATGTGCTTATCAAAAAATCTCGTTACCCGCACCGCAGGCTTGCTCACTGTGGCCGTATTGCTAGCGTCGTGTGTGCGGGTGGATACCGCAGCGCCCGTCCCCGCCACCGCGTTTAGCCTGATATCGCCGGGCCTACCCGACAATGGCCTGCTGCTGAAAAAACATGCAGGCAACTATAAATCCAATCCGAATTGTGACGGCGCGAACGTGTCACCGCCGCTGCAATGGTTTAACCCCCCAGAAAAAACCGTCAGCTATGTCGTCTTGCTGCGTAGCCCCACGGGGCGAGCGGGCTTGGGCGAAGCGCATTGGGTGGCGTACGGAATCCCTGCCGACATCACCTCGCTACCCGAAGGCGCAGGCAGCGCAGTCGCGCAATATATCGTTCGTGGCAAAGGCAGCATCGGCTCGGATTTTTACGCCGGCCCCTGCCCACCACGCGGCAATGCGCCGCAACATTATGTGTTCACGGTGATCGCCACCGATCTCAACATAGAAGCGCTGAAACCAGGTCTGACGAAACCTGAGTTGATGCCCTATTTAAAGGGACACACCTTGGGTGCGGCCAGTTTTGTTTTACGCTATGCACAATAAGCCAAAGCGCCCACTCGTCGCCGTACTCCTCTCGGGCTTGGTATTCCCCGGCGCGGGACATTTCTATCTGCAACACCCTATACGCGGCACAGCGTTATTCATGCTGAGTCTCGCCAGTGTGTGGAGTCTCATGTCGCAAGCCATGCAGGGCGCAGCCAATATTTTGGCGCAGATCGACATAAGTAGCGGGGTGAGCACCGATCAGATCGCGCGCGATATTGCACAATCACTCAATCAATCAAACAGCGCCTCGGCTACGTTCGCCGGGGTGGTGCTGGCAGCCTGTTGGATCATCGGCATAATAGATTCGTATCGCTTGGCGAAAAAAAAGCAGGACAAACAGGGCGAATAAACATTAGCCGACAACCGCATTTTAGTACGCTGCATCGTGCAAAGATTTTGACATGCAGTGTGTAGGCGATGAATTAACGCTGGCTTACAAGCGCACTTTGCCTAGGATTGAAAAATGAACAAACGACAGTTTCTTGCCGCTGCTGCACTGGGCGCAGTCGTAGTGCCCACGCGCACGAACGCAAAGCGCGTTGCCACAACAACCGGGCCTGCGCTTTTAACCGTGACCGGCGCGATTAGTCGCAGCAATCGTGGCTCACTCGATCCCGCGCTGGATCAGATGATGCACAAGCAGAAAATTCAATTCGACAAGGGATACACCTTTGATTTCGCGGCGCTGCTTGCGCTGACGCCGAGGGCTATCCAGCCCACGCTTGAGTATGACAATCGTCCGCATCAACTCACTGGGCCAGCCTTGCTGGATGTGATTAACCTAACGGGCGCAGCGCTGTCTGACACCACGCGCTTGCTACTGCGCGCGGTGGATGGCTATGCGGCTCCAATCACTGTGGCGGATACACGCAAATA
>JAYVBU010000204.1:0-2920 GCA_043750335.1 Betaproteobacteria bacterium
CAAGGCGGGTTCCATGAGATCGAATAATTCATGCGCTTTGGCCAGACGCTGTGAGGCGCGACCCGCGCCGCAATAGGCCAGCATTGCCGAGCGCAGCACACCCCGCAGGTGCCAGCCAGGCAGGGTGTTGTAGCTCACGTAAGCGATGCCGTTCGGTGCCAAGTGTTGCCCGCAAATTTCCAGCAGCCTATCTTGTACCGCGCGTGGTACACAAGAAAATACCCCGTGCGCGAGGATGTAATCAAACTCGCCTAGTTCATCTAGCGGGTCGGTGATGCTGCGGTGCAGCACCTGTGCGTTTTTTAAATTTAATTCGTCGATAAGCGCATTCGCTTCACGCACATGTCCGTGCGCCAACTCCACGCCGGTAACGGCGCACTTTGGCTGATACCAGGCCAAGGGCAGAATATTGCCGCCACCGGCACAACCCAATTCCAGCACGCGGCAAGATTCTGCCGGGGCGGCGTTGACACCATACAGCCGTGCAATCGCGCGCAGATAATCCGGGTGCGTATCCGGTAGCGGGAGGCTTTCGTAGGGGAGATCGTCGTAGCTATCGAGCGTCGGATTCGACATAAGAAGCGTTAAATGCTTTCGAAATACTGAATCATACGCTGGCGGGTTTTCGCATCTGGAAGTCGGCCGACACCGGCGCCCATATTCTCGACTAAGTGTGCGGGCTGACGCGTGGCGGGGATGGCGCAGGTGACGGCGGGATGAGCGACGACGAATTTTAGAAAAAACTGCGCCCAGTTCTCGCAATCGAATTCGCGCGCCCAGGTCGGCAACGGTTTGCCTTTGACGCGGCTGAATAAATCGCCGTGTTGGAAAGGGCGGTTGGCGATCACTGCGATATGGCGCTCGCGCGCAAGCGGCAATAGCCGCTGCTCTGCTTCGCGGTCGGCGAGGTTGTAGGTAAATTGCACAAAATCAAGCGGCACTTTGCGCATGATGCGTTCCATTTCATCGTGGCGGCGTCCGTGTGAAGTGGTGACGCCGAGATAACGGATGCGGCCTTCGCGTTTCCAAGCGCTGAGTGTCTCCAGATGCGCTTCCAAATCTAGCAGGTTGTGAACTTGCATGAGATCGAAACGCGGCACGCCCCAAAATTTGCGCGAAGCCTCCATCTGCTCGACGCCGCGTTGTTTGCCCAGCGTCCAGACTTGACTTGCAGCGAATAGTTTGCGCGCGGCGGGAATATTTTTCCGCAAGCCACCCAGCACATATTCTGCTGAGCCATACATCGGGGAGGAATCAATCATGCCGCCGCCGTGTTCGAAGAAGGCTTGCAGCACTTTTAGCCGCTGCGGCCGCGCATCAATGTCGTCGCCGATGTCAAAAGAAATCCAAGTGCCGAGGCCGATCACGGGCAACAGTTCGCCGCTGGAAGGAATGGCGCGCTGGATCGCGGTGCGTGACGCGGCGTTTGCCGATCCCAGCGCGAGGCTTATACCGAGGCCGGAAATACCGCGTAAAAAATCTCGTCGATTACGCAAGATGGTCTCCAATATTTAGCGCGTTTTATCGAATGCCGCCATGCGCGCTGCCAGCGTTTCCCAACGCATGTCGCGTAGGCTTTGCGCTAAGCGGTGAACCTCGCCACTCTCGACTTGGCGGCGGCGTTCCGTTTCACTGTTGCTGTCGTGGTGGCGCAGCATCAGGCGCAAGGTTTTATCTTTGAGTATTTTGATTGGGGTGAGCACATCTTCGCGCCGCGTGTGGAAGGCATCTTCGCCCGGCGCACATTGGTGCTGGAACACATTGAAATGACGGCAGGCCATCGGACGCAGGGGATGGATGGCGCAAGCTTCATCGACTAAAAATGGACAAGCCGCATGCGCGGCATGTTGTTCTAGTTGCTTTTGCACCTGTGCGCGCAGCGGTGCTTCGAGTTTTTCGGTGGCATACCAGGCGATGCCCATGAGCTCTAGTGGATACACCGGGATATCGGTGTGGGTGCGGCAGCAACTCGCGCAGCCGCGTGCGCAGGCTAGGGTTTTACCTTTGCGCGTTTCGCGTTGAACGCCTTCAGAAACGGCATGGTCAGTCTGTTGCTGCACTTCGAGCAGGAGTGCAAGCCAAGGCTGACGCGCTTGGTCGTTTGCAAAACGAATGCGCGTAGCAGCGGTCGGCAAAAGGGCGGTTTCCGGTTTCAAGTTCTCTCTTTTCTGTCAGATGCTATTCATTCGGATTGGGGTAGAGTGGCGCTATGGCCCATAAATCCCTGACTACCCGCCAAAAAATGGTGTTTCGTGTAAAGCCTAGCGCGCCCTTTGCCGCCACGCGCCAAACGCATGTGCCGCGTGCAAAGCTCAAAACTCCTACGCTGCCCGCCGCCGCCCAACGCGCCCCTAAACCGTCGCGTTGAGGGTGTACACCGTTGTTCTTGAATTGGCTTTTTTCTTAAATACAATCATAACGGATTTGTTTTCCAATAGGCTGAGCGGATCGGGCCTCAAGCGCGGGGGCGGAATGGCCGATATCGCTAGGTACTGCTTGAAACAGCGCGTAAACCGTTTAATCCACTAAGGAGTCATGATGTTGTACAAAGCATTGACAATTATTTTCGGTCTCGGTTGGGTTGCCGTCTCCTCGGGCGCAGCGCCGGTGCCCTTGTTGTTCGGCGTGAATGAAGGATCCTCAGGCAGCATCGGCTTCAGCGATCGCCAAGAAAAATATAAGCCGCTTGCCGATCATCTTTCTAAAGTGTTGAAGCGCCCCGTTACCTTGGAATCAGCGTCGGATTTGAAAAATCTTACCAAGAGCTTGGATACCGCGCGCTATGGTTTGTTACTGGTGCGACCGAGCCATATTTCAGCTAAGGCGATGCGCGATCAGAAATACGTGCTGATCGCGGCAGCCAAAGGTGACGCCATCGCGCACTTCATCGTGCACAAGGATTCGCCTTTGAAGCAGCCGT
>JAYVBU010000205.1:0-2919 GCA_043750335.1 Betaproteobacteria bacterium
TGGCGATGCAGTTTGGGGATTTCGTATTTTTCAAAGAACCCAGCGCCTGTTATCGCGTACACGGTACGCAAGACTCTCAAAATTTTTATGCCACGCTAGACCCCTTGACCAATCACATGCGTATTTTGGAAAAAGTGCTGGCGCTCGATCAGGCTAAACAACTAGCACCTCATGTTTTAGCCATTTTGGACCATATCAAACGCCGTTTCGCGCAGTATCCACCGACATTGACTGATCCTCTGATGCCGCGCATGGCATCCATTGAGAAAGCATTCATGGCAATTCAACAAGGCATAAAACGCGGCAACCACGATGAACCCATGGTTAGCGTGGTCATACCGACACGCAATAGACCCGATTTGCTGATTCGCGCAATCCGCAGCATTAAGGAACAAAGCTACCCGTATGTGGAGATCATCGTCGTCAACGATGGTGGTGTAGATTTGGAAAGCCTGCTCCTGTGGCTGGCCGCAGATGCGGAGATTGTGTACATCAATTTCCCCGTCAATCAGGGCGTCTCCGCAGCGCGCAATGCAGCATTTAAAGCCGCACAAGGTGACATCATCGCGTATCTGGATGACGACGATGTGTTCATGCCGGATCATCTTCAGACAGTCGTGGACACATTAAAGCAAGATGCAGTGCGATTTGTTTTCACGCGCTCCATTTATGTGATCGAGACGCTTGAGCGGGGCCAATACAAAGAGATGGCCAGGGGAACCGCCAACGACGGCATGCGTTACGACAAAGAGCATTTAACGATTTGCAACTACATCCCGATCAATACCTGGGCGCATTGGAAATCCTGTTTCGATCAAGTCGGCTACTTCGACGAAACCCTAGACAATCACGAAGACTGGGAATTTTTACTGCGTTGCGCGCAGCAGTTCGATTTGATTCACATTCCAAAAGAAACGGTTGAAGTGCACAACCGCCGTGAAAGTGACAATGCGATGCGCAGAACACGGCATAAATTCATTGAAACCTATAACAAGATATATGCTTTGTATAGCGATCTTAGCAGCCGTCGTGTGGTGGAGGGGCGTGCACAAATGTTGCGTCAACTCGCCACGCAAGGTGAAACTGCCCCCGCGATAAATTTTAAACAGGAGGATGTAAGCGAAGCAGAACGCACTCAGCAAGAGTACCTTGCCTGGCGCTCCAAACATTCCTTGCAAGAGATCGACGCACAGCTTTTTGCTGAGAGAATGACGCTGAAATGGCTTCAGCGGCCAGTGCTTCACTTACTCGTCAGGCTAAATGCAGGCGAAGAAGCGCAACTGGCCGATACCTTGGACACCCTCGGTGCGCAATTTTATCCGAGCTGGCGCTTGACGGTTATTGCCGCTACGCCTGCCCCCGATGCGGCATTCAATGAAGTGGCAAATTTGCGCTGGATCGAATCTCCCGATGTCAATACAAGCCTGGCTGCAATGAACCACATGTTGCTTGAACAAGGTGACGAATGGTGGATGCTGCTTGCGCCAGGAACCTTGTTGGAACCGCACACTTTGCTGCGTTACGGCGATTACATCAATTTACATCCGGAATGGAAAATGATCTATGCCGACGATGATCGTATCGGCGTGAATGGCGAATATTGCGAGCCGCGTTTTAAGCCGGACTTCAATCTTGATTTGCTGCGCTCGATGGACTACATGAGCCCCTGCCTATTCCAAAGTGGCGCGCTTATCCAGGCAGGTGGTTTTTTGGATGGGCAAGAAGCCGATAACTACGACAGCGTTTTGCGACTGTTGGATGCATTTGGCGAGACAACGATTGGGCATATTGATGATGTACTTGTCCACCTTCCAAACAATGCACTGATGGGCGATGAAGCGCAGCAGCGTGATGCCGTGAGCCGCCATCTCGCACGGTGCGGCGTCCAGGCAACCGTGGTTGAAGCTTATGTACCGGGTACGCATCGAGTGATCTATGCGCACCCGCAGCAGCCCATGGTCTCGATCATCATCCCCAGTCGAGATAAGCTGGAATTCATCCAACCCTGCCTGGAAAGTGTGCTCGAAAAAACGCGCTACGATCATTACGAAATCCTGCTGGTAGATAACCAAAGTAGTGATCCCGATGTATTCGAGTTTTATCGTGACGTACAACAGCAATATCCCGGCAAGGTGCGCGTTTTATCATGGGATGAGGCGTTTAATTTTTCCGGCATGAATAATCTCGCGGCGCGCGAGGCCAAGGGAGACTATTTACTTTTCTTAAACAACGACACGCAAATTGTTCAGGCAGAATGGCTAGCGCGCATGCTGAGCTACGGTCAACGAACAGACGTCGGCATTGTTGGCGCGCGCCTGGTCTATCCCGAAACTAGCAAACTTCAGCATGCCGGCATTGTGTTAGGCATGAGCAACGTCGCAGACCACCCCTTTAATAGAACGCTTTCCATTAATGAGCCGGGCTATATGAATCGCGCGCAGGTTGACCAGAATTATTCTGCGGTCACCGCCGCCTGCCTCCTGATACGCAAACAGATTTACGAAGCGATCGGCGGCATGGATGCGACGCACCTGAAGGTGCTTTATAACGATGTGGACCTGTGTCTGCGTGTCGGAAAGCTCGGTTACAAAATCGTCTGGACACCTTTTGCGACGGTAGTGCATCACGGGTCGAGCAGCTTGAATGAGGATGAGCGCGATTCGATGAAGTTTGCGCTCAGCGAGGCGCGCGTGAAGCAAGAGCACGCCACTTTGCTGCAACGGTGGTTGCCGATTTTAGGCAATGATCCTGCCTACAACCGCAATCTCAGTTTGCTGCAACCAGGCTACGGTATCGAAGGCACGGTAGTCATTGATTGGGACACCCACTTTCATGATCGACCACGACTGCTCTCGTCGCCCGTATCGGGTGGGTCGGGGGAGTATCGCGTGATTGGTCCGTTTAGAGCGCTTAGTCGCG
>JAYVBU010000206.1:0-6475 GCA_043750335.1 Betaproteobacteria bacterium
AGGTGACGGGTCAATTGCCTGCGCGCAATCCCATACGTCTGCGCGCCGAACGTTCTAACAGAGTGTTAGGCTTGACGCTTAATCCAGCGCAAATTAAAAGTTTATTGCAACGGCTGCATCTGGGGGTTGATGCTATCGACAATGTGCTTCATGTCACGCCGCCAAGCTATCGCTTCGATTTGAGCATCGAAGAAGACCTGATCGAAGAAGTCGCGCGCCTCTACGGCTACGACAATATCCCTGCCACGCCGCCTCGCGCACGTCTCGATTTGTTGCCAAGATCCGATGCAGTGCGCCCTGAAGAACAATTGCGCGAACGTCTGGTGGCACGCGACTATCAGGAGGTCATCACCTATAGTTTTGTCGAGCCTGCTTGGGAAGCAGATTTGGCGGGCAATACCCATCCGGTAGCGTTGAAAAATCCCATTGCTTCGCAGTTGAGCGTAATGCGCTCCACGTTGTGGGGCGGGCTAGTGGACGCGCTGAGTTTTAACCTCAACCGCAAACAGTCGCGCTTGCGAATTTTCGAGATTGGTCGTGTATTTGAGGCAACGCAAAATGGCGTTGTACAACCGATGCGCTTCTCTGCCTTGAGTTACGGAATGGCGGTCCCTGAGCAATGGGGAGAGAAAGCGCGTGAGGTGGATTTTTTTGATTTGAAGGGCGATCTCGAAGCGTTGCTTTGGCCCCAAGTGCTGAAGTTTGAAGCGGCCTCGCACCCCGCGCTGCACCCTGGGCAATCGGCTCGCGTGTTGTTGGGCGGCCATCCAATCGGCTGGATCGGGGCCATGCATCCAAAATGGGTGCAGCAATATAGTCTGCCGCATACTCCAATAATGTTCGAATTGTCGCTGGGAGCAGCGCTTACATGCTGTTTGCCTAAGTTCGGTCAAATTGCTAAATTTCCGCCAGTACGACGTGATATTGCAGTGATCGTCGATGAAAATAGCATCTCGGATGCGATGCTGTCAGCGATGCGAGAATCTGCGCCAGAATGGGTCATAGATTTGGCTGTTTTTGACCTATATAGCGGCAAAGGCATTGATTCTGGTAAGAAAAGTCTTGCATTCCGTGTATTGATGCAGGATACTGAAAAAACGTTGACCGATCAGGAAGTTGAAACGGTAACGACCCGCCTGACCCAGGTTCTTTCGGACCGTTTCGGGGCAAAATTAAGATAATTCGTCTGGGATCGTGAGGAGCGATAATGACCTTAACCAAGGCCGAACTAGCCGACATGATTTTTGAAAAAGTAGGGCTGAATAAGCGCGAGGCAAAAGATATGGTGGAATCCTTCTTTGAAGAAGTACGCCACGCGCTCGAAGCAGGGGAGAGCGTCAAGTTGTCCGGTTTCGGTAATTTTCAATTGCGCGACAAACCACAACGTCCCGGTCGTAATCCTAAAACCGGCGCGGAGATTCCAATATCAGCACGCCGCGTGGTGACTTTTCACGCAAGTCAAAAGCTGAAAGCCATGGTGGAATCGTCTTATGCCGGAAATCAACCCGCACCTGCCGAAAGTTGAGCTGCCGCCGATCCCGGCGAAGCGTTACTTCACCATCGGTGAGGTAAGCGATCTGTGCGGCGTGAAGCCGCATGTGTTGCGTTACTGGGAGCAGGAATTCACGCAGCTCAAGCCGGTAAAACGGCGCGGCAATCGCCGCTACTACCAGCATCACGAAGTGTTGTTGATACGCCGAATTCGCGAACTGTTGTACGAACAGGGCTTCACCATCAGCGGCGCGCGCAATCGTTTGGATGCCTCGCTTGCCGAAGCTGAGCCGGTGAATTCGCGTAACCATGCACCGGTTGCAGCGCATGCTGCGCTGGTAGATATAACTGATGTGCGTCGCGAAATTCAAAACATCCTGCGTTTTCTCAGCGCTTAAAAAATTTTCTCGTCCGAATCTCTGTATTGCCTTTCTGATCTGCACCGCATTCGATATAATCCGCAGCTTCGGGGCGTAGCGCAGCCTGGTAGCGTACTTGTCTGGGGGACAAGTGGTCGGAGGTTCAAATCCTCTCGCCCCGACCAACATTCCCTGTTTCGGGTTTCGAGTTGAACTCGAAATAATTAACCCGAAAACCTATTCCAATGCGGATATTACTTTCCAACGACGATGGTTATTTTGCGCCCGGCCTAGCAGCCTTGGCCCAAGCGCTTGGCAACGTTGCGGAAGTGACCGTGGTCGCGCCCGAGCGTGATCGCAGCGGCGCGAGCAACTCGCTCACGCTGGATCGTCCGCTGACATTACGCAAAGCAGCCAGTGGTTTTTATTACGTCAACGGTACACCGACTGATTGCGTGCATCTGGCCGTCACCGGGTGGTTGCCATCCTTGCCCGATATGGTGATCTCCGGCATTAATCACGGCGCAAACATGGGTGACGATACGATTTACTCCGGCACCGTCGCCGCAGCGACCGAGGGATTTTTGTTGGGAATCCCCTCCATCGCGATCTCACTGGCCGGTGTTACCATGGGTCACTACACCACGGCGGCGCAAGTCGCATTGGATTTGGTCAACCGTTACCGAAAACAAGCTTTGCCCCAAGCCATGCTGCTTAATGTCAACGTGCCGGATGTGCCTTATGCAGAACTGAAAGGCATGGAAACCACGCGCTTGGGAAAACGCCACAAGGCTGAGCCCGTGGTAAAAGCCCTGAGCCCGCGCGGTGAAACGCTCTATTGGGTGGGCGCTGCGGGTGCGGCACAAGATGCGGGGGCGGGCACCGATTTTCATGCGGTAGCGCAAGGCCAAGTGTCCATCACACCCTTGCAGGTCGATCTCACGCATTTCGATCAAATCGCTTCAATTAAGCAGTGGATGCAGGAATGAATCAGCGCTTTTCCGGCATCGGTATGACTTCGCAGCGTACGCGCGCGCGCATGTTGGAACGCTTACGCAGCCAGGGAATCAAAGACGAAGTTGTGCTCACGGCGATGAATGATATTCCGCGCCATATATTTGTAGATGAGGCGCTCTCCAGTCGCGCTTACGAAGATATATCCTTGCCGATCGGCTTTGGCCAAACCATTTCACAACCACACACCGTGGCGCGCATGATTGAATTGGCGCGCGGTGGTCGCGATATTCATAAAGCGCTTGAGATTGGCACTGGATGCGGTTATCAAGCTGCCGTTCTATCGCGGGTAGCGAAAGAAGTGTATTCCATGGAACGCATTGCCACCTTGATTGCCAAAGCGCGTAAGAATTTGCGCGAAATTCGCATTCACAATGTCAAAGTGAAATACGCCGATGGCACCTTGGGTCTGGCGGAGTTCGCGCCTTACGATGCGATAGTGATGGCGGCAGCGGCAACGCATATTCCACAAGAGCTCATTTCTCAACTGGCGCTCGGCGGGCGATTGGTGATGCCCATCGGTACAGAGACGCAGAAGCTCACAGTCGTAGAACGTACCGCGCAAGGATTTCAGCAGACCGAGTTGGAGCAGGTCAAGTTTGTGCCATTGCTGGGCGGTATTGCATAAGCGTCGCACGAACTAGGACCTGTGCTTCTTGCTGATTAATTGAAAAGGATAGGTGTGCTGAGAATTAACGCTTTAAGTTTTACTCTCGCCGCATTGATCGTGACGAATATGCTCGTCGCTTGCACAACAACGTCCCCTCGCGCGCCTGTCATCGAGCGACTGCCCTCCGCTCAAACCATCCCAACGCCAACGCCAGCTAAAAAAATAGCGATTAAGCCCAAAGAATCCGATTGGCGACCGAGCACCTACACCGTGCAAAAAGGCGACACGCTCTACAGCATCGCGCTGGAGCATGGTCACGACTATAAAGAAATCGCAGAGTGGAATGGCATAAGCGCTCCATATGGCATTCGTATCGGCCAAGTCCTGCGTCTTGGTTCCGCTCAAACTGAGGCAACGACGCCGCTAAAAACACAGCCGATTGCCGAAGCCAAGCCGCTGTCATCATCCGAACCGGGCTTAAAGACGGAGCCTAAAGCACTCAAACAACCCTATTCTGATAAAGCCTTGGCTTTGTTGGAAAAGTCATCAAGCAAACCTGCTTTGCCTGAGCCACCCAAGCCAGAAAACGTACCCAAACCAGAGCTTGCCAAGGCTGATTCGCCTAAGCCCGTTCGTGTACCTGAGCCAGTAAAACCCGACACACCGAACGGAGACGAGGACGCGGTGGACTGGGGTTGGCCAGCGAGCGGTAAAATCCTCACCAATTTTAATGACAATGGCAATTCCAAAGGGGTGGACATTAGTGGTATTCTAGGTCAGCCAGTAAACGCTGCCGCTTCGGGTAAGGTGGTGCATACTGGCAATACGCTACGGGGATACGGCAAGTTGATTATCGTTAAACATAACAAGAGTTATTTCAGTGTCTATGCGCATAACAATTTGGTGCTGGTGCAGGAAGGGCAGTCTGTGGTGAAGGGGCAGAAGATTGCCGAAATGGGTAGCTCGGATGCCGACCGGGTGAAACTCCATTTTGAAATTCGTCATTTGGGCAAACCAGCCGATCCACTTAAATTTTTGCCGAATTAATGGCGCACATGAATTCAGATCAAAACGATCCTCATGAAATCGAGCCGCTCGACGAAGAGGCGAACGACGAACGGCTCGCGCAAGCCGAGTCTCAGGCGGAGGCGGCTGAGGGCACACTTTATCTGGCCGATCTGCAGGCCGACGTTACTCAAATCTATTTAAACGAAATTGGCCAAAACGCCCTGCTCACGCCAGACGAAGAAAAACGGCTGTCGCGTCTGATGAAGCAAGGTGATTTCGCCTCCCGCCAGCGCATGATCGAGTGCAATCTGCGTTTGGTGGTGAATATCGCCAAACACTATGTGAACCGAGGCATGCCTTTACTGGACCTAATCGAGGAAGGCAATCTGGGTTTGATTCACGCGCTAGAGAAATTCGATCCTGAGCGCGGATTTCGTTTTTCGACCTACGCTACATGGTGGATTCGCCAGAACATTGAGCGCGCGATCATGAACCAGTCGCGCACCATTCGACTCCCAGTCCACATCATCAAAGAACTCAATATCTATCTACGTGCGCAGCGCCATCTCGAATCGCACGGCACACCCGACCCGACGGTGGAGGATATCGCCCACTTGGTCGATGTTGAAGTAGAAGAAGTACGTTACATCATGGGGCTGAATGAGCGTACCGCCTCGCTCGATGCGCCGCTCGATATCGACCCCAGCCTATCCATCGGCGAAGCCATACCAGACGAGCAATGCGTCCTGCCGGACATGTTGTTGCAGCGCGCCGAAGTGGAAAAATACGTTCATCTGTGGCTCGATCAACTCACCTCCAAACAACGCAGCGTGATTGAGCGCCGGTTTGGCATCAATGGCCACGATATCAGCACACTGGAAGAAGTGGCTGATGCACATGGCATTACGCGCGAGCGCGTACGCCAAATCCAGATGGAAGCTTTGCAAAGCCTGCGTAAAATTTTGCGCCGCAACGGCGTGTCCAAAGACGTTCTTTTTTAACGTAGTTAATTCCCGCATGATTTCCTGGAACGCCATTCAGAGCGTGTTTCTCGATATGGATGGCACGCTACTCGACCTCCACTACGATAATCATTTTTGGCTCAAGCATGTGCCGGCGCGCTATGCTGAAAAGCAAGGCCTCAGTTTGGAAGACTCGCACAAGGAGCTGCGCGGTCGCTATGAAAAAGTAGCCGGTACCATGCAGTGGTATTGCATGGATTATTGGAGCAACGAGTTGGGGCTGGATATCGAACGGCTTAAACAAGAAGTCGCGCATCTGATTGCCGTGCATCCGCATGTCGCCCCTTTTTTAGAGAATCTACGCGCAGCAGGCAAGCGCGTGGTGCTGGTGACCAATGCGCATCATAAGAGTCTGGCACTCAAAATGAGCAAAACCCGTCTCGATCATTATTTTGATGCGATGATCTGCGCGCATGAATTCGGCAAGCCAAAAGAGCATCCTGATTTTTGGGACGCGCTGCAAAGTCGCGAGGCGTTTAACCCACAACAAACTTTACTTATCGACGATAGCTTGCCGGTGCTGCGCTCTGCGAAAAATTATGGCATCGCGCATTTGTTGGCGATCTATCAACCCGATACGCAGCAGCCAAGAAAAGAAGTGGCAGAATTCGAGGCGATTGAGAGCTTCGAACAAATTATGCCTAGCGGCGGTGAACAGTGAGCAGAAAAAACTTGCGCTACTAGTTTAATCGACTACGCTTTTCCCGCTTCCCGCTTCCCGCTCACAGCAACAACGCCGCCGCTACTCGGCGACCTTCGCCCATCAAAATATTGTAAGTGCGCGCAGCAGCATAGGTATCCATCATCTCAAATCCAATACGCTGTGCAAGCAGCGGCGCTGTCAGGCGAGGGTGGGGAAAGCGCAGTACGGCGCCGGTGCCGAGCAAGATGACTTCTGCATCCAGTGCAGCCAACTGTGCAAAATGTGTCTCGGTCAGCGCTTCCAAACTGCGCGGTTCCCAGTCATCTAT
>JAYVBU010000207.1:0-6468 GCA_043750335.1 Betaproteobacteria bacterium
AAGCATCTCAATGAGAAGCTAGACGGCGCAAAAGGTCGTCTCGAAAGCTTGCTCGCACAACTTCCCGAAGCGTAATTATTATGGCCTCTGACCCTAAGAGTTTGGATGTCACCATCATGGGCCGCGCCTTCAAAGTGGCCTGCCCGCCAGAAGATCGCGCGGGACTGTTAGAGGCGGTGGATTATCTCGACCGCCGCATGCAGGAAATAAAAGACGGTGGCAAAGTAGCCAACCTCGAGCGCATTGCCATCATGGCCGCGCTCAATATCACGCACGAATTTCTCTCCACCCGCGTTGGCGGATTTGATGTGGGTGACTTTAAGCGTAGAATTAATGACATGAATAAAGAGATCGACCAAGCCATGTCGGATAGCAGCGATCTCTTTAAGTAACACCCTGGTTTATCAGTTAATCCCCTGCGGTGTTTGTTCTGGCTATACATTCCTTGAACCAATGAATCATCCTTGGTTGTGGCATTTCAGGTGCTTTTGTGCGCGTCCCTCGCGGATGTACCTACGGCGCTCTTGTTGCGACCCCTTGAACCTCGCGTTCAGGATGATGGCCAGGACGGCATTCGCGGGGGACCCCCTTCTGCTCCGCAACGCAAAATCTTTTCTCTACGGAGGACACCAAGGTGAGCTTGTGTCTTCATCGCAATGAATAAAACCGAATTACGCCGCACGATGCGCCAACGCCGCCAATCGGTCAGCGCGAATGAAGCGCGTATTGCCGCGCAACATTTATTGCGTCTGGCTCGGCGTCATCACTTATTAATGCGGAATCAACGCATCGGTTTTTATCTGCCCATGGGCGAGGAGATCAATCTCCTTCCGCTCATGAATGCCGCGCTGTGGTTGTGTAAATCCTGTTTTTTGCCCGTGATACCACCACGTGGCGCGCGGCGCTTGTGGTTCTCGCGCTTAACCGACCGCCCCACTTGGTATCAAAATCGCTTTGGGATTTACGAACACGGATCAAGCCAACGTGTACGCGCACAACAATTGGATATGTTGTTTATGCCCCTGGTTGCTTTCGATGCTCACGGCAATCGCCTCGGCATGGGCGGTGGTTTTTATGATGCCAGCTTGTCACACCTGCGCCACCGCCACGCGTTTCGCAAACCCAAGCTGATCGGCGTGGCCTATGATTTTCAACGCGTGGAAACCCTGCCGCACGAGCCGTGGGATGTGCCGCTAGACGCGGTGCTCACGGATCGCAAGCTTTATCGATTTTTTAAAAACTTTGGAACCACGGATGAACACGGATAAACACGGATATTATTTCTTCGTTTTCATGGTGGGTTTAGGTTTTATCTGTGTTCATCCGTGGTTTCAAAAAAAGGAATTGAAATGCGTTACTGGCTAATGAAATCTGAGCCCTCCGATGTCAGTATCGACGATTTGGCCAAACTGCCCAATCAATCGGTAGCTTGGTATGGTGTGCGTAATTACCAGGCGCGCAATTTTATGCGCGACCAGATGAAGGTGGGTGACAAGGTGTTTTTTTATCACTCGAATTGTGAAGAACCCGGTATCGCAGGGCTGGCCGAGGTGGGCGCGTTGGCGTACCCGGATGAAACACAATTCGATCCAAAAAATCATTACTTCGACCCGAAGGCCACGCGCGAAACGCCGCGCTGGTTTAACGTCGATGTGAAGCTGGTGAAAAAAACCCGGCTCTTGTCGATCAAGGAAATGCGCGAACATCCCGAGTTAGCGAACATGCGCACCTTGCAAAAAGGCAATCGACTTTCTATCACCCCGGTGGACCCCAAAGAGTGGGCCTATATTGAGACTCTCTTGTAATGACGGACGATCATGCTTGAGTGGGTTGCCTATCTTGTGCTTGGCTTGCTTGCCGGGTTTGTAGCCGGGCTATTCGGCGTCGGCGGTGGGCTCATTATTGTGCCTGTGCTGGTCTTCATTTTCACGGCGCACCAATTCTCTGAGCAATATGTGATGCACTTAGCGCTCGGCACGGCGCTGGCCAGTATCGTGTTTACGTCGATTTCAAGTTTGCGCGAGCATCACGCGCACGGCGCAGTCAACTGGAAGGTGTGGCGCGAAATAACACCCGGCGTGGTAATCGGAACCTTGCTGGGGAGTGTGCTGGCGGCCTATCTCTCTGCCTATTTTCTGAAGGCATTTTTTGTTGTATTCGTATTTTATGTCGGTACGCAAATGTTGCTGGAGATCAAACCCAAACCCTCGCGTGAATTACCCGGCTTGCTAGGCATGTTCGCCACCGGAAATGTGATCGGTGCGGTGTCGAGCTTGGTTGGCATTGGCGGCGGCACCTTGTCCGTGCCCTTCATGACTTGGTGCAATATTAAACTGCATCAAGCGATTGGTACTTCAGCCGCCATCGGCCTGCCGATTGCGGTGGCGGGGACTGTGGGTTATGTCGTAAATGGATTGGCGGTAAATAATTTACCAAGCTACAGCCTGGGTTTTGTGTATTTGCCAGCGCTCGGTGCGGTTGTCGCAGCAAGTATTTTGACAGCGCCATTGGGGGCTAAACTTGCACATCGTTTGCCGGTCAAAAAGCTGAAGAAATATTTTGCATTACTGCTATATTCGTTAGGTATTCGAATGTTGGCGAGTCTGTTTTAAAAAGGAGAAATCATGCGCCTGACTATTTTTCTGTTTCTACTGTGTTCACAACTTGCTTTTGCTGGTGCGGATTATGCGCGTGAAAAAAAATGGGCAGATGAAGTGGTCCCGGGCATCGTCGTCGGCGATGCAGTTTATCTGGAGCTCAAGCAAGGGCATAAATTTCTCACGCTCTTGACCGAAGCGAAGGATGCCAAGGTGGGGCTGGTGGTAGTGCATGGTATGGGGATACACCCCGATTGGGGCATGGTCGGCACGCTACGCACCGAACTTGCGGAGAAAGGTTACACCACGCTCTCGCTGCAAATGCCGGTGCAGGCAAACGATGCCAAGTATGAAAAATACGTTGCCACTTTTCCCGAAGCGGCAGATCGCATCGCGGTAGCAGTTGATTTTCTCAAAGCCCGTGGCTACCAAAAAATCGCCATCGTGTCGCATAGCATGGGCTCGCGCATGAGCCGTCTGTACGTGGCGAAGCACCAGGACAAACTTGTTGCCTGGGCATCACTCGGCATTGGTGGGGGTGACGATTACAAGGGAATCAATATCCCAGTGCTGGACCTCTACGGCGAGAACGATTTGCCCCCCGTGCTGACGAATGTCGAAAAGCGCGCGGTATCACTCAAGGGTAATGTGGGCGGCAAACAAATCAAAGTGCCCAAGGCCGACCATTTCTTCAACAATCACGAAGCGGAAATGGTCAAGGCGGTGAAGGATTTTCTTGATACTGTGAAGTGAGATTGCCCCAGGTTTCAGGCGTAGGTCTTGTGCTCTCGACGCCGTCCCGGTTTTTTCTTGAGCACGACCACGCCCTTGACTGCATCCGGGGCGATTTTCAAAATATCGGGATAGGCGGGGTTAAGTGCCTTGAGCAACCACTCACCGTCGATGATCTGCAACTGACGGAAATAAAAATCTTCTTCAATTTTGGCGATGACAAAAGAGCCGTCATGCGCCAAGCCTTCCGGTTCGCACACGATGATGTCGCGGTGCTGGAATTCCGGTTCCATCACATCATCCAGTACCATCAGCGCGAACGGTTCGGCGTCGTCGCAACTGCTGCTGGCGGGTAGGGCCGGTTCGATCGGGATGGTTTTACGTTCGGTCATGATGGAATTTTACCCTTAAAAACTAGCCACAGAGGGTGAGAGGGATTTTCTCTGTGTACTCTGTGACCTCTGTGGCAAGGTTTGGAATTAACCCGTGATGCGCATTAACGCTTCCAGGTACTTTTCAGTGGTTTTGGCAATCACTTCGGCGGGGAGTGTCGGCGCGGGCGGTTTTTTATCCCACTTAATCGACTCTAAATAATCACGCAGATATTGCTTGTCGAAGCTGGGCGGGTTGCTGCCAGGCTGGTATTGATCCGCCGGCCAAAAACGCGAGGAATCGGGAGTGAGTGCTTCGTCGATCAAATGCAGCTTTCCCGCATCATCCAGGCCGAATTCAAATTTGGTGTCGGCGATGATGATGCCCTTGGTCGCGGCATAGTCTGCGGCGGTTTTGTACAAGGTAATCGCGGCATCGCGCACTTGTTCAGCGAGTGCGCCGCCAATCAGCTCAGCTGCTTGTTCGAAGCTGATGTTTTCATCGTGCTGGCCGAGCGCGGCTTTGGTCGAGGGGGTGAATAGTGGCTGCGGCAGTTTGTCGGCTTCGCGCAGACCAGCGGGTAGTGGGATGCCGCACACGCTGCTGGTTTTTTGATAATCCTTCCAGCCCGAACCGACCAGATAGCCACGCACGATGGCTTCGATTGGCAACGCTTTGAGTTTTTTGACCACGATGGCGCGACCGCGCACCTGATCCACTTCGTCTGATGCCACCACGGATTCTGGCGCATCACCCGTGAGCTGGTTGGGGAGGATGGCTTGGAGTTTTTCAAACCAGAAATTCGATACCGTGGTGAGCACTTCACCTTTGCGCGGAATCGGCTCGTTCATGACGACATCAAAAGCCGAGAGGCGATCAGTGGTGACGATCAACAGTCGTTTGGCATCTACGTCGTAAATGTCGCGCACTTTGCCGCGATGCAAGAGTTTGAGACTGCGGATATTGGATTGGTAGAGCGCCGGGGACATGGTTATTATTCCTGAGAGAAGCGTGGATTATAGCGAAGCGCGGCGCATCGTACGAGACACGGCCTGCCTGACTCACTACATGCTTAGGCGGCGCAGCAGGGCCGTATCCACTACCCCGCTATTGATTTGACCGCTCACGGCGCGGCAAGGCATATCGGGCTCGCCCAGATCGCTGAGCACGGCGATGCTGCCAGCAAAGTCTTCGTCTTGCGTATAGGTGCTCTGGGTGACCAACACGGGCAACCCAGCAGCTACCGCCGAGCGCACACCATTGCGCGAGTCTTCCAGTGCGATGCAGCGGTTTGCGGGGAGGTCGAGTTTTTTCAGCACCCAGGTATAGATATCGGGCGCGGGTTTTTTGGCGGGCACAATATCGCCTGCGCCGATGACCTCAAAGGTGTCGGCGGGTAAATCCTTGAGCGTCGTAGCCAGCAGGGCATCGACATTTTCTGGCGTGGTGGTGGTGGCGATGGCGATGCGGATGCCATTGGCGTGCAGCTCACGGATCAGGCGCAACACGCCGGGGCGCGGCGTGATCGTGCCTTGCTCCATGAAGCGCACGTAGTGGCGGGTTTTGGCTTTATGTAGCTCGGCAATCGATGCATCCGCATCCGGGCGCATTAAAAAATCAGGCCGGTATTGGATGCAATAAGCGCGCATCCGTTCTTTGCCGCCGGTGATGGCCAACAGCTCGCCGTACAGGGGTACGTCCCAGTCCCAATCCAGGCCAAACTCACGAAAGGCGGCGTTAAAGGCGGGGCGGTGGCCATCGCGCTCGGTCTCAGCGAGCGTGCCGTCCACGTCGAAAATTACGGCATCGAGCATGATTGTTCCTAGTCTAATTTCGTTGATTTAGCGTCCACGATTTTACTGGGTGCTAGGCCGTGTGGCGATCACCCGCGCTGATCGAGAGGGAAAAATATCCGCATCATGTTCAGATGCCGCGCGGAAATTCAAAATTTATAGCGGTATGTATTAATTTCGGATGACAGGATTTTTCGCGCCGATCCATCCGCCGATACCATCGCGCACGTTGTAAACCTGGGTGTAGCCGTGTTTTTCCATCAGCTCGCGCGCCAGTTTATCGGTACGGTTGCCACTGCGGCAGATCAGGATCACCGGCTTGTCCCGGCCCACCTCGGCGGTGAAGCGTGGCAGAAACTCCGGATTCAGTCGCCCGCCAGCATCGACATACGTCAGCTTGCGGCTACCTTCCACCACGCCGGTCGATTTCCATTCTTCTGGCCGACGGACGTCATAGAGTGGCACACCCTGCGCCGCCAGTGCCTTTAAACCGGCGTTATCCAGATTGGTATAGGGCGGCTCGGCGCAGCCACCGAGGGCCAGCGCGAACAGCAATACCCCGAGCAGCCGCATCATTTTGCCACCTTGCGCGTGGCGATCAGTGATGCGATCACACTCGTGCCGATCAGCACGGCGACGATAGCGAGCGAGGCCGCTACCGGTACGTGATACCAGGGCGCTATCAGCATCTTGGCACCGATGAAGGTGAGCACCATGGCTAGGCCGTATTTCAGCAGGTGGAAGCGATCCGCCACATCGGCCATTAAGAAATACAGCGCACGCAGCCCCATGATGGCGAAGATGTTGGAGGTGAAGACGATGAAGGGATCGGTGGTGATAGCAAAGATCGCGGGGATGGAATCCACCGCGAATACTAGGTCGGAGACCTCAATCATAATCAGCACCAGAAACAGCGGCGTGAAATAACGCACGCCGTTCTTCATCACGCTGAATTTCTCGCCGTGGTGACCGTC
>JAYVBU010000208.1:0-2906 GCA_043750335.1 Betaproteobacteria bacterium
GCTAGAAAGTTGAAGGATCATGAAAGGCCAAGCCGGCGAATTCGTACAAGCTAACAAACTGCAGCGCGCGCTTCGTCGAAACATGACGGATGCGGAACGCAAGCTTTGGCAATATCTACGCAGAAATCAGCTTGGCGTTAAATTTCGGCGGCAACATCCGTTCGAGAACTACATTTTGGATTTTGTTTGCCTGCCGCTGGCATTGGTAGTTGAAGTGGATGGCGGCCAGCATTTTGAGCGAGCTGAGCATGACGCTAAGCGCACAGCATTGCTTGAAACTGCGGGCTTCCGAGTGCTGCGATTTTGGAATAATCAGGTATTAAACGAACTAGATGCTGTGCTGGAAGTGATACGGGTGACTATCGAAACCCACCCCCATCCCAACCTTCCCCCTGAAGGGGAAGGAGAAAAACCATCACCCTCGTCCCTGATTCCCTCCCCTTGAACGGGAGGCTAGGGCCTCGCTCTATTCCCTCCCCTTCAAGGGGAGGGTTAGGGTGGGGATGGGTAAAAATTTGGAGTAAAACATGGACGTCAAAACCGCACTCACCACCCTCATCGAAAAACGCGACCTCACCCGTGATGAGATGCTTTCCATCATGCACCAGATCATGAGCGGCGAGCTCACCCCGGTGCAAATCGCGGGCCTCCTTGTCGCGTTGCGCGCTAAAGGCGAGACCGTAACCGAGATCGCCGCTGCGGCCCAAGTCATGCGCGAGCTATCCGCCAAAGTGCCGGTGACGGGGGTGGATAATTTGGTCGATACCTGCGGCACCGGCGGCGATGGCGCGCATACATTTAATATTTCCACCGCCAGCGCCTTCGTCGCGGCGGCAGCGGGTGTCAAAGTCGCTAAACACGGCGGGCGTTCGGTCTCCAGCACCTGCGGCAGCGCAGACGTGCTGGAAGCACTCGGCGTCAACGTCAATCTCACGCCGGAGCAAGTGGCCCAAGCCGTGCACGAGATCGGCGTCGGCTTCATGTTCGCGCCCAACCATCACAGTGCGATGAAACATGCCGCGCCAGTCCGGCGCGAGCTGGGCGTACGTACGCTGTTCAATTTGCTTGGCCCGATGACCAACCCGGCAGGCGCACAAAATCAAGTCATGGGCGTGTTTCGCCGCGACCTAGTGCCTAAACTTGCGCGCGTGTTGCAACAGCTCGGCAGTCGGCACGTCATGGTGGTGCATGCGGCGGATGGCTTGGATGAAATTAGCTTGGGCGGCGATACGTATGTCGCCGAGCTGCGTGAGGGCGATGTGAGCGAATACACCTTGAACCCGCAGCAACTCGGGCTGGATAACTGCGCGTCTGAAAAACTCGTGGTACATAACATCGACGAAGCCCGCGCCATGCTCTTATCGGTATTCGATAATCGTGATGGCCCGGCGAAAGATATCGTCGCGCTCAATGCAGGTGCGGCTATCTATGTCGGTGGTGCTGCCACCACCTTGCAAGCGGGTATTGCCAAAGCGCAGTTTGCGATAGCAAGTGGCGCGGCAAAAATGAAACTGGAAGGATTGACCGACTTTTCGCAACGATTCGTGGCGAAGCCATGAGTGACATCCTCGATAAAATTCTTGCTGTAAAAGCCAACGAAATCGCCGCCGCCAAAAAGCTTGTATCGCTTGATGCTATACGCGCCGCTGTTAAATCTGCGCCGCCACCACGCGATTTTACCGGCGCACTCCAAGCCAAAATTGCCTCCGGACAATCCGCCGTCATCGCCGAAATAAAAAAAGCCAGTCCGAGCAAGGGTGTGCTGCGCGCAGATTTTCAGCCCGGTGAGATCGCGCTGAGTTACGCCAAACATGGTGCTGCCTGCCTGTCAGTGCTTACTGACAAAGACTTCTTCCAAGGTAGCCCCGATTATCTGCGCGAAGCCCGTGCCGCTTGCGGCCTGCCGGTGCTACGCAAAGACTTTATGATCGACCCGTATCAAGTGTATGAAGCGCGGGCCATGGGCGCGGATTGCATCCTGCTTATCGTTTCAGCGCTGAGTCTCGCGCAAATGCAAGCGCTCGAAGCGCTCGCCCATAGCCTCGGCATGGCCGTTCTGGTCGAGTCGCACGACGGTGATGAGTTGGACGCCGCCTTGCAACTCAAAACCCCGCTGATCGGTATCAACAACCGCAACCTGCGTACGTTTGAGACCAAGCTCGAAACGACCCTCGAACTCCTGCCACGCATCCCCCGCGACCGCTTAGTCATTACCGAAAGCGGCATCCTTGCCCCTGAGGATGTGACACAGATGCGACACAGCCGCGTCAATACGTTCCTGGTGGGGGAGGCTTTCATGCGCGCGCCAGACCCCGGCGTGGAGCTTGCGCGTTTGTTTGATAGTCTTGCTTAAAGTCTTTCTACCGTAGGATGTATCTACACTAACAGTAAAACCGGTCTTATGTTGTGCTGCCCTATGACGACGCAGGTTAAGGGCTATCCGTTCGAGGTTTCGATTACGGGCGACCGCCCAGGAGCCGCGCTTGCATATCAAGTCAAAAGCCCTGATTGGCGCAACACGGTAACGGGCACTAATTGCCAACCTTCGGCAAACATTTTGCGCGTTTCTTTAACGATATATCTCGCGCCGGTTGCCGATCTCGATCACGAGGACACAAAGCGCGCCGTCCTGTATGTCGCAGATGATTCGGTAATCGCCGATGCGATAGCGCCAGTACGAGCCAAGATGCTGGCCTGTCAGCGCTTTACCTGTTGACCGCGGATCATCGAGCACGGCCAAGCGTTGTCGAAGAAAGCTTGTGATGCGTTTGGCTTCGCTCTTGTCGAGCTTTGAGAGCTGTTTGGCTGCGGTGGCCGTTAGCTCAATCCGCCAAGCCAAGATCGCGCTCCACTTCCTCTAGCGTAAAAAGGGTTTCTTCGCCTTTGCGGACGCGTTCCATCGTCGC
>JAYVBU010000209.1:0-6424 GCA_043750335.1 Betaproteobacteria bacterium
CCCGCTGGCAGAAGAGTCCGGGCTGATTCATGAAATTGGCGATTGGGTTTTCCGTGAGGCGACCCATCAGCTACAGCGCTGGAGAGCGCGCTTCGTGCCTGAGTTTCAAATCAGCGTGAATAAATCACCCGTGCAGTTCCATCAGCCTGGGATAGACGGCGAATCGTCGTGGCTTAGCCATTTGCGGACAATGGGCTTACCCGGGCAAAGTTTGACTATAGAAATTACCGAAGGCGTGTTACTGAACGCGGAGATAAACGTGACCGAGCAACTGCTCGCATTTCGGGATGCAGGGGTTCAAGTCGCGATTGATGATTTTGGCACAGGCTACTCATCGCTGGCCTACCTCAAAAAATTCGATATCGATTGTCTCAAGATCGATCAGTCGTTTGTTAGCCACCTGGAAGAAGACCAGGACGACATGGCCTTATGTGAGGCGATCATTGTCATGGCGCATAAACTGGGGTTGAAAGTGAATGCTGAAGGCGTGGAAAACGAACGCCAGCACGCGCTGCTCGCCGCTTACGGCTGCGACTATGCGCAGGGGTTTTTATATTCCCGAGCGGTGCCAGCGGATCAGTTTGAGGCGCTGTTGCAACGGCAGGAAAAGTAAGCGCGCCTTGCGTAGCGCAGGGGTGACAAAAGTGATGACGGGGTCGGATGACGGGTCCGTGCTTTGGTTATTGTGTTATTGCTTAGCTGTTTGTTGAGGAATAAAAAATCTCCCTCCACGCCCGCTCTCGCGGGCGTTGCTGTCTTAGCCGCGTTATTTCTTCTCTTGCGGCGGCACGAACCCGATCGGACGTTTCTTGGTTTCAGTTGGTTTCATCAGTTCGCGGATGGCGTTGATGAGGCCGGCAATGGCCTGATCGTGGGATTCAAGCTTATGCTCCAACTCGTTGAACTTCGCCGCCAATTCCTTGCTCGATGCGAGCAGCTCGCGCAGTTTCACGAACGCGCGTACCACATACAAGCTGATTTCCACGGCCCGCTGAGTATTGAGCACCGTTGCCACCATCAACGCGCCATGCTCGGTAAATGCATAGGGCAAGGTCTTGGAGAATTTGAGCTTGGCGAGGTGGTCACAGTTTGTGACCACCTCATCCTTCTCTGTCTGGCTGAGTTTAAACATGAACTCGTCCGGGAAACGTTCGCTATTACGCTTAACCGCCTGATTGAGCGCCTTCGTCGCCACACCGTAGAGTTCGGCCAAATCGGCATCGATCATTATTTTCTCCCCGCGAATCAGCAGAATGCGAGAAGCGACTTCCTCCACCGGTAAGGTTACTGGCCCTACCTGATTCTTCTTGACTGCCATGATTCCCCTTAGCCGCTAAGCGGCTTGGTTGTTCCAGTGCTTGCGTTTAGGTTACCCGCGCCCGATGAAGGCATCCAGGCTTTGCAGAATCTGGCGTTTCTCGCTCCCCTCCAACTTCTCAATCCGTTACAACCGGCTGCGCTTCGATTTACTCGATGTTCTGTATCTGCTCGCGCATCTGGTCGATTAGCACTTTCATATCCATCGACGCTTGGGACATTTCCGCATCTACTGATTTTGAGCCGAGGGTGTTGGCTTCGCGGTTCAGTTCTTGCATCAAAAAATCCAGACGCTTGCCCGCACCGCCGCCTTTGGCGAGGATGCGTTTCAATTCGTAAAGGTGAGTGGTGAGACGTTCTATCTCTTCGTCCACGTCGATTTTTTGCGCGAACAGGACGATTTCTTGTCGCATGCGGTCATCGTCAGCGCCTACTTCAGCGTCTTTGAGCTTTTGGCGCAGTTTTTCTTGAAAATTGGCGACGATAGCGGGGGTTTTTGGTTTGATGCGCGCGACCAAGCCTTCGATTTGGGCGCAACGGTCGAGGATGATGTCTTTGAGTTTTGCGCCTTCACGGCTACGGGTAGCGGCCAGATCGTCCAGCGCACGGGTGAGCAGGGCCAGCACGGCTTCTTTTAATGCCTCTTTAGACAGCTCTTCGGTGGCGATCACGCCGGGCCAGCGCAAGATTTCGGCCACGCTGAGCGGGGCGGCGTCAGGCGCGCGCTCACGCACTAGCTTGTTCAGGCCCAGCAGTTGGTCGATTAGCCCGGCATTGACGCGGCTCAAGCTTTCAGCCGTGATGGCCGCTGAAAAACCTAGTCGGCAATCTATTTTGCCGCGCGCGAGACGTGCGCCGATTAGCTCGCGCAGGCTGGGCTCGAGTCCGCGCAACTCATCCACGATGCGGAACTGAATATCGAGGTAACGGGAATTTACCGATTTGATCTCCAGATTGATCGTGCCCTGGGGCATTTCCTGGCTTAAGGCGGCGTAGCCGGTCATGCTATAGATCATGATTCACTTTCAAATTGAGGCAAGGCTTTACTTTATCGCAATAAATACCGAAAATAAAAGCACATTTATGAAAAACCCCGATGCCAAGCCAAGCTAATCGCGCGCTCCCCAAAGCCTATCAACTCCAAAACTACAAGATTGCCAAGCAGTTGTCGGGGGGCGGCTTTAGCATTGTTTACCTCGCGCACGACGAAAACGGTGTACCGGTCGCGATCAAGGAGTACCTGCCCAGCCAGCTCGTGCTGCGTGAGGAAGGTTCGCTGGTGCAAGCGACTACGGCGGAGAATCTGGCCACTTTCCGCTATGGCATGAAGTGTTTTTTTGAAGAAGGCCGCGCGCTGGCCAAGATCAACCACCCAAATGTGGTGCGTGTGACTAATTTTTTTCGTGCTAATGAGACGGTGTATATGGTCATGCGCTACGAACGTGGCAAGACCATGCAAGAAGAAATCCAGTCGCGCAAACGCACAGTACGCGAAAGCTTTATCCGCCGCGTGTTCGCCGAGCTGTTAAACGGTCTGCGCGAGGTGCACACGCACAAGATCATGCATCTCGACATCAAGCCGGCCAATATTTATATCCGCCTGGACGGCTCGCCGGTGCTGCTTGATTTTGGCGCAGCGCGACAAACTTTGACCCTGGAGAAAACCAAGCTCTCGCCTATGTACACGCCCGGCTTTGCCTCGCCCGAACAGTACAAAAACCGCGATTTACTGGGGCCTTGGACGGATATTTACAGTGTGGGCGCGACGATGTTTTCTTGTCTCGCTGGATTTGCGCCACAGGCCGCCGACCAGCGCTTGCAAAATGACAAACTGGTGTCATCCAAAAAATTATGGGGTGGCCAATATTCGGACCAACTGTTGGAAATCATCGACTGGTGCTTGCAACTGAACTATATGGATCGCCCGCAAAGCGTGTTCCAGCTGCAAAAATCCCTCCTGGAAAAATTTCCCGAGCCGCCGCCGAAAAAGGCCAAGTTGTTTGACACCATTCGCCAAACCCTGAACAAAGAACTTTTTTAGAGCGCCCCCATGAAATTTTCTGTTTTCCAGCAAAGCCGCCAAGGCGGGCGTAAATACAACCAGGATCGCGTTGCCTATTCTTATAGCAAGGACGCGGTGTTGCTGGTCGTCGCCGACGGCATGGGCGGGCATTACCACGGCGAGGTCGCCGCGCAAATCACGGTGCAAATGATCGCCGACATGTTCCAAAAGCACGCACGGCCACACATCAAAGACCCGCATCGCTTTCTCTCCGCCGCCATGATAAGCGGGCACGAAGCTATTCTCGACTACACCACCAAACATAGTCTGATGGAGTCGCCACGCACCACCTGCGTTGCCGCCATCGTGCAGCAAGACCACGCCTACTGGGCGCATGTGGGCGATTCGCGGCTCTATATGTACCGAGGCATGCGCATGGTCACCCGCACCAAAGATCACTCTAAGGTGCAGCAGATGTTCGATGAGGGCCGGATTTCCGAACCCGAGATGCACACCCACCCAGAGCGCAATAAGATTTATAACTGCCTGGGCGGCTTCCTGCCGCCAGACGTAGAGCAGGGCAAGCGCATGCCGATCCGTGACGGCGACACACTCATGCTGTGTTCCGATGGCGTATGGAGCGTGCTGTCGGTCGCGGAGATCGCCTCTATCCTCGATACCTACACCATCACCCGCGCCATCCCCGAGCTGCTCGACCATGCCGAATTTCGCGGCGGCGAAGATGGCGACAATCTTTCTGCCGTGGGCCTGACCTGGGGCGAGCCGCAACAGCGCGGCATCCACCACGACACCGTTTCCACCGCGCAAATGCCGCTGGAAGACGTCACCACTCGCCTTGACCCTTTCAGCGTGAAGCAAGACCCCGCCTCACGCCAGCCGGTGACCGAGGACGACATCGAGCGCACCATCGCCGAAATTCAAACAGCGATTAAGAAATACTCAAAATAATCGCTAAGGGGTGAGGGGTAAGGAGGGAGGCGGTATAATGCCCGCTTCGTTTTCTACTCCTCAGATTAATTAATCATGCGCCCCAGCCAACGCCAAGCCGACCAACTGCGCACCGTGCGCATTACCCGCAACTACACTAAACACGCCGAAGGTTCGGTGCTGATCGAATGCGGCGACACCAAAGTTATCTGCACCGCCAGCATCGTCGAAAAAGTGCCGGGCTTTCTCAAAGGTAAAAACCAGGGCTGGCTCACCGCCGAATACGGCATGCTGCCGCGCTCCACCAACACGCGCATCGACCGCGAAGCCGCGCGCGGCAAGCAGTCCGGTCGCACACAAGAGATTCAGCGTCTAATCGGACGTAGCTTGCGCGCCGTGGTCGATCTCACCAAGCTTGGCGAACGCACCATCCATATCGACTGCGACGTAATCCAAGCCGATGGCGGCACACGTACCGCCAGCATCACCGGTGCTTTTGTCGCGGTGCAAGATGCAGTGAATTACCTGCTCAAAAAAAACCTGCTGACCGAATCACCGATCCGCGACCATATCGCCGCGATCTCGGTCGGCATTTCGGACGGCACACCGGTGCTCGATCTGGATTACATTGAAGACTCCAACTGCGACACCGACATGAATATTGTGATGACCGGCAGCGGCGGCTTCGTCGAGATTCAAGGCACGGCGGAAGGTGCAACTTTCTCTCACGCCGAGATGAATAGCTTGATCGCCCTGGCGGATAAAGGCATCCGCGAATTGATCGCAGCACAAAAAACGGCGCTGGAAATGCAATAGACAGGATTAACAGGATTTTTCAGGATTTACAGGATATATCTGTGTAACCTGTTTGTTTGAGTAGCGTTTAAATCCTGTCAATCCTGAAAAATCCTGTTAATCCTGTCCATTTGATTTTCTCATGAAAAAACTCGTCATCGCCTCCAACAACCCCGGCAAGCTGCGCGAGATCGACCGCATCTTGCAGCCCTTGGGTTTAGAAGTGCTACCGCAATCCGCGTTCAATATTCCAGAAGTGGAAGAGCCCTACTGCACCTTCATCGAGAATTGCCTGACCAAGGCGCGCCATGCCTCGGAGCACTCCGGCCTGCCCGCGCTGGCGGACGATTCCGGCATCTGCATCGATGCGCTGAACGGCGCGCCGGGCGTGTATTCCGCGCGCTTCGCCGGCGAGCCGAAATCCGATCAACGCAATAACGAAAAGATGATCGAGCTGTTGCAGCACGAGACCAATCGCCGCGCGCATTACTACTGCGTGATTATCCTGGTGCGCCACCCCCACGACCCGCAGCCGATCATCGCAGAAGGCTCCTGGCATGGCGAAATCATCGACACGCCGCGCGGTGATGGTGGCTTCGGCTACGACCCGTATTTTCTGGCTCCCGAACTGGGCAAAACCGGTGCCGAGTTGTCACCCGATGTAAAAAATGGCATGAGCCATCGCGGCAAGGCGCTGGCTGAACTGGTCGCCAAGCTCAGGCTCGCTGATTTAATTCAATAGACAGGATTTACAGGATTAATGACATATCCATCAAATTCCCATCTAGCAGGAGTTGTCCTGTTAATCCTGCGAAATCCTGTTAATCCTGTCTATTAGGTTTTATCCCGCGCTCATCCAGGCAACAAACCCGATGCACATCCCCCCACCCCAATCCCAGCACACCCCCCACTTTGACGCGCCGCCACCGCTGTCGCTGTATGTGCACATCCCGTGGTGTGTGCGTAAATGCCCTTACTGCGATTTCAATTCGCATGAGGCGCGCGAGGGCATTCCAGAAGACGCCTATATCGACGCGCTGACGCGCGATTTAGAAGCCGCATTGCCGGATATTTGGGGGCGGCGCGTGAATACAATTTTCTTTGGCGGCGGCACACCCAGCCTGTTGTCGGCCAATGCAATAGACCGTCTGCTCACCCTGCTGCGTACGCTGCTGCCGGTGGAGCCGATGGCGGAAATCACGCTCGAAGCGAACCCCGGCACATTCGAGATCGAAAAATTTCGCGGCTTCCGCGCAGCGGGGGTGAATCGGCTGTCGATTGGTATCCAGAGTTTTAACCCGACACATCTTAGAAGCTTAGGGCGCATTCACGATGACAATGAAGCGCGGCGCGCGGTGGATA
>JAYVBU010000210.1:0-13839 GCA_043750335.1 Betaproteobacteria bacterium
GCCACCGAGGTGACGCTGCAACCCATTGCACGCTTTGGCTTGGATGCGGCGATATTGTTTTCTGACATTTTGACTATTCCCGACGCGATGGGACTGGGCCTGTATTTTGCCGAAGGCGAGGGGCCGAAATTCGAGCGCCCGCTACGTGAGGAATGGGCGATCCGCGATCTCACCGCGCCCGATCCCGACACGCATTTGCGCTACGTGCTGGATGCCGTTTCGCAAATTCGTAAAGCGCTGAATAATGAAATCCCGCTGATTGGCTTCTCAGGCTCGCCCTTCACGCTTGGCTGTTATATGGTGGAAGGTGGTGGCTCGACTGATTTTCGCACCATCAAAACCATGCTCTATCAACGCCCGGAGTTGTTGCACCACATCCTCAAAATCAATACTCAGGCGGTGACCGATTACCTCAACGCGCAAATTCAAGCTGGCGCGCAAGCAGTGCAAATATTCGATACTTGGGGCGGCATGTTATCCAGCGCGGCTTATGAAGAATTTTCCCTCGCCTATTTACGCCAAGTCGTCTCTGGCCTGATTCGCGATCATGAGGGTGAACGCGTACCCTGCATCGTCTTCACCAAGAGCGGCGGGATTTGGCTAGAAAAAATCGCCGCCATCGGCTGCGACGCCGTTGGCCTGGATTGGACCTGCGACATTGGCGAAGCGCGCAAGCGTGTTGGCGGCACTGTTGCGCTGCAAGGCAATATGGATCCAATGGTGTTGTTCTCCGACCCCGCCGCCATCCGCAAAGAAGTGCAACGCATCCTTGATGCTTATGGTTCAGGCAGCGGCCATGTTTTTAACTTAGGCCACGGCATTTCGCAATTCACTCCACCTGAGCATGTCGCAGTTTTAGTGGATGCGGTACACGAGCTGTCTCGCCCATTTCATTAGCCGCGCAAACTGCACAATACCCGCTAATTAATAGGCTTTTGTCATGGCATTTGCCGAATTTCTCCGTTTAGACTTCTGTTCATTCCTGGTATAGTATTTTCGTACCAGCGTTAAGTTCGAGCCTTCGATCCGACGCTTTTGCGGATACTATTTCGCACCCCTAATGAGGAGACATTCAAAATGAACGATGAAATTACTCTTGTTATCACGGGCTTTGGTATCGTGGTCATGTTGTATTGCTTATGGTCGGCCATTAGCTTGAAATCAAAAGTTCCCGGTGGTGTGGTTGGCAAAAAATGGAGCCAGCTCACTTTCATGGTGGCCTTTTTTGCCCTGGGCTATATCGCCATCCCTTTTCTGGGCCAGCTCTCTGATACCGCCATGCGCATGACGGTTTCGATCATTTTCCTGTTTGGCGCGGTCTATGTCGCCATCACGATTCGCCTCATCTATCGTGTCATTGAAGAATTGGCCGCGTAATGGATGCGCGCCTCGTATTCGCCAAGACAGCCAAGGGTGAAAATGAGATCGCATCGCGCACATTTAAGTTGGGCCATGCGTTGCGTTACGCGCTCATTCTCGTCAATGGCAAATCTACCGTAAAAGAGATTCTCGATAAGAGTGCCGGGCTACCAAATATGGAGCGCGCGCTCGATCATCTCGCCACCACCGAATTCATCCACACCTTGCAAGAAGTGGAAAACGTGGGGCATGCGCTGCGCGACCCCAAGAGTGCCATCATTGCCTTGGCGCACACCATGTTTGGCGAACAAGCCAACCCCGTGGTGAAAAAATTGAACGAGTCCGATGATTCACCCGATTCTTTGGCACAGACGACCAATGCTTGCAAACGCCTCATTAAGCTAACGATCGACGAACAGCATGCCGAAGATTTCGTACGCCGCTCACAGGAAATTATTTATGCCAGCACCCTGCATCCGCCCGCATAGTCATCGTGCGCGTAATACATATTTTTAAAAAAATGGATGCCAAGTCCGTACCGCTTAACTTAAGTTTTTTTCCTTTGCGCCGTAAGAGAATATTCATTACGGTGACCAACCGTAAGTGGGCACCAACTTAAGGGGTATCACATGAAATTCGGATCGCGCACTATATCTACCATCGCTGCCATCGTCGCCTTAACCGCTGCGGGATTGTCTTTTTGGGCGGGTGAGCAAATCAGCCTCGCGGGTAAAGAAGGTAGCAATGCGCGCGCCGCAACGTTCCAGTCATACCGCGCTGCCCATGCCTTGAAATCACTGGCCGCAGGCTACGAGCTGACGATGAACGAGTTTTACTCCACCGTTTTAGAATTCCCCGCTTACCAAAAAAAATCCAGCGCCCAAAAATCCGCCATTGACGGTGAATTAGTAGTGCTGGCCACGCTCCAACAAGACGGCGCAGCTACCGCCGCAGAATTTACCCGGCTCTACAAGGACATGAATGGGTTTCGCCAAATCCTGGAGAGCGCCATGACAAGCGCAGAAAAAGACTGGGATCGTGCGCGCGAAGCACTCTTCAAAATGAATGTACTTTCGTCCCAGGCCATTTATCAAGCCGATTTGCTCAGCCAAAGTGCCAGCGAACGCGCAGCGGCCCTGGATACCAGTTGGCAACTTCATCAGTCGCAAGCGCTCCTTTTCTCGCGCTTAGCGGCCGCCTTGGCCGTGATAGCAGGCGCAATAGCGATGGTTGGCGCATTTCGCAAAGAATAGCGCGCTTGCCAGACCAATCACCCATACCCGCAGCGATCAAACTTGTACCCCTGCCCGCGCCAAAACCCAGGCCATGCACACATAAGCTAGCGCCGTGACGCTGGATGCCGCGCCCAAGCTCAGCCAAAAGCCCCAACCTGCACGCAACAAAAGCGGCAGCGTCACGAATAAAACCAAGGATGGAATCACCAGCCAAAAAATGCCCTGCGACAGCGTGGCGATTTTTTGGACATCACCCGTTTCTAAATAAAGCCATACGAAGGCCAGTAGGGAAGTTAACGGTAGCGATGCCAAAGCGGCCGCCCAAAATGAGCTGCGCTTGGCTATCTCGGCTACGGCTACAATGAGCACGGCAGACAGCAGGACTTTGATTGCGTACTGGACTAGGGGCATGAAACTCGCTCTTTTTTGCAAATAAATACCATGGCGCAATATAACATTGCCTCCCGACTTAGCCGGTAAATCCCGGTACAGCACGGGGCCGCATCAGTCTCCCAGCATTTACTTATGCACAAAATGCACTTTTTTCATCCTTTCGTAAATAAATCAAATGGCGCTTAAAAAATATGCACATCTATTTGATTTACAATAGTTATCATCTTTCTATGCTAGCTTTTAACTTTGTTTATCTTGACACATAAGGCGTTCTAGGCTGCCCCAGGCAACTCTATGCACAAAGTTATCCACAAGCCTGAACACCCCGAATTTAGGCCCGTTCCGACAAAACCACTAACGCCGCTCGGGAAATCCCCGGCTTTTTAAAAAACATGGATTCCGGCCCCGATAAAATCGCACAAATTGCGGTGGACGTACCGCTCTCGCGCCGCTTTGATTACATAGCGCCGGGTATCAGCCAGGATGACATTGGTCGGCGCGCCCTAGTGCCATTTGGCCGACGGCTGGTGGTGGGAGTTATTGTAGGGATCGCAGCAGCACCCGCCGACCCGACTTTTAAACTCAAACCAATAAAGGCTATTTTTTACGACGTGCCACCCCTGTCGCAGGCCGTATTGAAACTTGCCGTCTTTTGCAGTGCGTATTATCACTACCCGCTGGGGCAAGTGCTCGCTGCCTTGTTACCGGTACGCTTGCGCCGCGCACAGCCGGTTGGGGTGCTGACCGAAGCGCGCTATGACTTGACCGACGCTGGTCGAAACATCAATCCTGAATCACTTCCCAAGCGCGCGCTAGTTCAGCAAAAACTATTGGCCGCACTACAAGCGGCGGCCAGCCTCAGACATACCGAAGTCACACGTCTCTCGCCCGGCGCTAGTAAATCGCTGCAAACATTTATAGCGGCGGGATGGGTCAGCGTAGCGCAAACGACGCTTACTGCTGCGTCGCGCCAGCACACCCTACCCGCCAGCCTCACTGCGCCCACGCTCAACCCCGAGCAACAGCAAGCGCTTGACGTGATACGCGCTGCACAAGCGGGGTTCAGCGCTTGGCTATTGCATGGCGTTACCGGTAGCGGCAAAACCGAAGTCTATCTGCACCTAATTGAAGCTATCCTTGCCCGAGGCGGCCAAATTTTGGTGTTAGTGCCAGAAATCAATCTCACCCCGCAGCTCGAATCACGCTTTCAGGCGCGCTTTCCGCAAACTTGCATTGTGAATCTGCATAGCAATTTAAATGAGGGCGACCGCCTCAAACATTGGCTGATGGCGCAACAGGGCACGGCACAAATCGTACTCGGCACACGGCTGGCCGTATTTACACCAATGCCTGCGCTGCAATTAATTGTGGTGGACGAAGAACACGACGGCTCGTTTAAGCAACAAGACGGCATGCGCTATTCGGCGCGCGATGTGGCGGTGTTTCGTGCGCGCGAGGCAGCGATTCCCATCTTGCTCGGTTCGGCCACGCCCGCATTGGAGAGTTACCACAATGCCTTGATCGGTCGCTATCGACTGCTCACCTTGCATGCGCGTGCCGTGACCGCTGCCGCACCGCCAGCGGTGCGCTGCCTCGATCTACGGCGCGAGGCCTTGATGGAAGGTTTTTCAACGCCCTTAATCAGCGCACTGAAGCAGCGCATCAAGCGCGGCGAGCAAAGCCTGCTCTTCATCAACCGACGCGGCTTTGCGCCGGTACTGATGTGCGGCGATTGCGGTTGGCTCGCAGGCTGCACACGCTGCAGCAGCCGCTTGGTGGTGCATCTCAAAGAGCAGCGATTGCGCTGCCATCACTGCGGGCATGAGGAGCGCTTGCCACGCGCCTGCCCAGGTTGCGGCAATGTTGATCTCTCCCCCGTGGGGCAAGGCACACAACGACTGGAAGCCACGCTTGAAAAACTGATGCCCGAGGCGCGCATTTTGCGCGTGGACCGCGACACTACGCGGCGCAAAAATGCCCTAGCGGAAATGCTGGAAAAAGTGCATGCGGATGAAGTCGATATTCTGGTCGGTACGCAAATGTTGGCCAAAGGCCACGACTTTCCCAAGCTCACCTTGGTCGGCATTCTCAATGCAGACGGCGGATTATATAGCGCAGATTTTCGCGCCGCCGAGCGTCTCTTCGCGCAATTGCTGCAAGTCGCAGGGCGTGCGGGACGCGCGTCCTGCGGCGGCGAAGTGCTGATCCAGACCGCGTTTCCAGAGCACCCTTTATTCGCCGCCTTAAAACAGGGCGACTTCGCGGCCTACGCCCACACCCTGCTGGCCGAGCGTGAACAAGCCGGCCTACCGCCCTATGCCTATCAGGCCATGCTGCGCGCTGAAGCAAGCCAGCTCGATGCTGCGTTACGCTTCCTGCACGAAGCCGCAGCACTCGCACCCACCGGCATGCAGGTAAATATTTACGACCCGGTCCCCGCACTTATGGCGCGTCGCGCGGGCATGGAACGCGCACAGCTGCTAGTGGAATCAACCTCTCGCGCGGCACTGCAACAGTTTCTAGCTGCCTGGATTACGTCGCTAGAAGCGCATAAGACACGCACCGTGCGCTGGGCCTTGGATGTTGATCCGCAGGATGGTTAGCCGGAATACTTATGCGTACGCAGCGCGCAGACAGCCCAATCTTCACCGTGCGCGCGCTACCGCTCAAGGCCGGATATACGCGTAGCCTTCCGCCTGCTTCGCCATGAGCTCCACCACGCCGGCCTTGGCGTAAGCTAGATCGGGCAACATGTCTGACTGCGAGAGTTTTTGCTTACGCATGGTGTTTTCGCAGGCCACGACTTTCACCCCTTCGCCGAGCGCGCTTTTCACGCGCTCACCCACCTCTGATTCCAACTTGAGCATACCCAAGCCAGGGCCGTAGGCGACGATTTCGACTTCCACATTGCCGCGTCCCAAATCTTCCTGCACGTTGGCCGCGTTGTTGAGCGCGAGCGCCCATTTTTTAGGGTCGGCGTCGCTGACTTGAATCACCACTTTTTTCTTTTCCACCTTCACGATTTTCGCGGCTTTTTTGCTGTGCGCAGCGAAGCTCGTTACGGGCACACTGGCCACCGCCAGTGCGGCGGCGAATGCCAAACTGTAGGAAGCAAGTTTTGCGTATTGCATGATGTCTCTCCATTCACTTTTGTAGGATATTAATTTCCATGGCGTACGGGGTTTAATCCTTAACGACAATGCGACCGTGCATTTCTTCGTGCCCGGAACCGCAGAAGTTATCGCAGACGAAGTCGTGCTCCCCCACGCGCTCCGGGGTGAAGCGCACGCGGGTGACCGTGCCAGGTGGCAGATCGGCGCGCAGTTTGAGCGATGGCACGTTGAAGCCATGCACAAAATCCTCCGACGCTATTTCCAACACCACAGGACGACCTTTTTTCACCACGATCTCGCTGGGCGTGAAGTTATAGCGCCGCGCCGTGATCTGCACGACCTGCTCCTTGCCTGTGTCTTTTTCCCCGCCGAATGCTGCGCCCAAAAAAACGCCGCCCACACTTAAGGCCAATACGGCTGATCGCATGGTCCTCATGTTCATCCCTTGCTTACCGGCCGCTCGGTAATTTTGTAACGGGCGTCATTCACTTCTGCCTCTATTTCGCGGAAGCCGAGCCCTTTGTTCGGCGCGGCGGGGTCCCAGGCCAGTGGCGCGCGTTTTTCCTGAGAGCCGGGCGCGGGAAGCGGAAAGATCAGGGACTTGGCCGAGTGGTGGGCAATATGCCCCGTGCGGTGGTGGTGCTCCTGATGAATGTGCCCATAGAACACCGTCACGTTGGCATAGGGCATTAACAAATCCATTGCCTGCGCACCGTCGCGCGTGGCCCAGTCCCACTGCGGGGCCAGATCAAATAGGGGACGATGGGTGAGCACCACGATGGGTGCGTTTTGCTTTTGTTTGGCCAAATCAGCCTTCAACCATGCCAACTGCGTCTCCCCGATGCGCGCGCCCGAGTCAGACACGTTGTCTAGCGCGATGAAATGTACGCCCTTGTGGTCGAAGCTGTAATGCGTGTCGCCGAACAGCGTTTTGTACACCGTGCCATTGTCGAGCGAAGCATCGTGCTCGCCCGGCATGAAGCGTACATTTTTCACCTTGAGTTCGCTCACGATATCGCGAAACTCGGTCAAGCGGCGGCGGCGCTCCTGCGCGTCGTCCGTCGTGTGCGTCAGGTCGCCGGTAAAAACGATGAAATCCGGTTGAATCTCGAGCGCATTCACTGCGGCCACCGCCTGCTTCAGCGTATTTGCCGCATCCGGATTAGCTGGCCCCTTGTAGCCCCAATGCGTATCCGAGAGCTGAACAAAATAAAATTCGTCATAGGCACTCGCCTGTTTATCACCGTAGTCGGCCAGCGCGCGCCCCGCTAAACCGGAGGCGAACACCGCTCCGCCGCCTACGCTTACCAGCCTTAAAAAATCCCGTCGTTTCATCATGGCATTGTCTCCTCGCAGTGGATAGGCGCACCCTCGACGCATGCTTGCGCTCGGGGTACGAAACGCTCTACCTGCGCCAAGCGAAGAATATTCCCGGCCCACAAAAAGACAGGGTTTTTGCAGGCTGGCAAATATCCTTCGGGCACGCCCTGTCAAACCCTACGATTCGTGCGCTGGTGGCCTTATAATCGCGATTTCGATTAAGACGCTCTCCATGCCCGACATCAAAACTCACTTAAACCAACTGATCGGCGACGCATTGGCAGCAGTACTGCCCGGTACAACGGACGTCAACATCGAACTTTCCCGCCCGAAGCAGGAAAGTCATGGCGACTTTTCTTGCAATATCGCCATGCAGCTCGCCAAGACCCTAAAGCGCAAACCGCGCGATGTGGCAAAAGACATCGTCGATGCGCTGCCGCAATCGCCTTGGGTAGATAAAACCGACATCGCTGGCGCAGGCTTCATCAATTTTTATTTGAATGACGCATCCAAGCAGCGCGTGGTCACCGAGATTTTAAAAGCGCGGGATGCCTACGGTCATACCGCAGCAAATGGCCTTCGTGTGCAAATCGAATTCGTCTCTGCCAATCCGACCGGGCCGTTGCATGTCGGCCATGGCCGTGGGGCAGCGTACGGCGCATCGCTGGCGAACGTGATGGCCGCGGCAGGCTATCAGGTAGCGCGTGAGTACTACGTCAATGATGCTGGGCGGCAGATGGATATTCTCGCGCTCTCGACCTGGCTACGTTATCTGGAAATGAACGGCATCAATGTGCCCTTCCCGCCCAACGCCTACCAAGGCGATTATGTGCGCGATATGGCGAAGATTATCCAAGACCACCATGCCGACCGTTACATCCACGAGCCCTGGCGCGTGTTGGATGGCGCACCCTCAACCGAAGAAGATGCCGATGGGCGACTCGACCGGCTTATTGCAAATGCAAAACAGCTCTTGGGCGAAGACTATGCCTACGTGCATAACCTAGCACTTACCGAACAACTAGGCGATTGCCGCAACGACCTGACCGAGTTTGGTGTGGTGTTCGACACTTGGTTTTCTGAAAAATCGCTGTTCGATAGCGCTCTGGTGGAGCGTGCCTTGGACACGCTCGGCCAGAATGGCCACCTCTATCAACAAGATGGTGCGACTTGGTTTCGCTCTACGCATTTCGGCGATGAAAAAGATCGTGTCGTTAAGCGCGAGAATGGCCAGTTCACTTATTTTGCGTCGGATATTGCTTATCACCTGAACAAATTCGAGCGCGGCTTCGATGAAGTAGTCAATGTCTGGGGCGCCGATCACCACGGCTATATCGCGCGCGTCAAAGGCGCACTGCAAGCCCTGCGTCTCGATCCCGACAAGCTCGTCATCAGCCTCGTGCAATTTGCGGTGCTCTATCGGGGCGGCGAGAAAGTATCCATGTCCACACGCTCAGGTGATTTTGTTACCTTGCGCGAATTACGCAACGAAGTCGGCAACGACGCGGCGCGTTTTTTCTACGTGCTGCGTAAATCGGACCAGCACTTGGATTTCGATCTCGATCTCGCTAAATCGCAAAGCGCAGATAATCCGGTGTATTACATCCAGTATGCGCATGCACGCTGCTGCTCGGTGTTTGCCAAATGGGGCGGCGCAGAAAACAGTCTGGCTAGCGAAGCGGAGCTCACCCAACTCACCCTCCCCTACGAGCTCACCCTGTTAAAGCGTTTGAGCGATTATCCCGAGACGGTGGCAATGGCCGCGCGGGAACTTGCGCCGCACCTGATTGCCTACTACCTGAAGGATTTAGCCGCCGATTTCCACAGCTACTATAATGCTGAGCAGTTTTTGGTTGAAGATGAATCCACGCGTCTAGCGCGCTTGGCCTTAGTGTTGGCAACCCGCCAGACGCTTAAAAACGGCCTCGCGCTGTTAGGCGTATCGGCTCCTGAGAAAATGTGAAATGGCTATTAATCGCGACTATAAAAAAACCAGTTCCAGCAACAAAACCGGCAACCCCATGGTCACCGGCGTGATTATCGGGGTGCTAGTCGGCCTCGCCATTGCACTCACTGTAGCGCTGTATATCAACAGCGCGCCGAGCCCCTTCAAACCGATACAAACCCCCGCGACGCCCGCCGTCAAGCCGGGCGCAAAACCTGCTATCGCGCCGCCCCAAGCCGACAAACCGGGCGACAAAAAAAACCGCTTCACCTATTACGACATCCTCCCCGGCACAGAGAAGCCCGTCACGGAACAAGAAATCAAGCAAACGCCGCAGAACAGCAAAGATCAATATTTTCTGCAAGCCGGTTCTTTTCAGAGCGAAACCGATGCCAACAATCTCAAAGCCCGGCTGGCGCTGATGGGCGTCGAAGCCACGATTCAGTCCGCCAACATCCCAGACAAGGGTGTGTGGCACCGCGTACGCGTCGGCCCCTATAGCGATGTGGAAGAGATGAACAAATCACGCAACACCCTTACCCAAAACGGTATCCAACCCAGCCTGCTGAAAGTACAAGATGCAGGCGCTACCGCCAAACAATAGGAGCCACACCATGACTTCGCGTCGAGAGTTTCTGCTTGCTGCCGCCACGCTTCCGTTTATACCTTTACGTGCGTTCGCACTAACGCAGGACAAAGAATACGCCCTGCTGCAACCGGCACTGGAAACGCTGGATCCGAAGCGGGTCGAGGTTATGGAGTTTTTTTGGTACGGCTGCCCGCATTGTTTTTCTTTAGAACCCGACCTCACCGCCTGGGTTAAAGCCTTGCCCAAGGGCGTGTATTTCCGCCGCATCCCCGCCGTGGTCAACCCCGGTTGGGCACCGCTTGCGCGCGCCTACTATGCCGCCGAAATTCTCGGGCTCACTGAAAAGCTACACTACGATATTTTTAACGCCATTCATCTGTCCGGCCAGAATCTGAATAATCGCGAAGCACTGCTCAGCTTCATAGAAAAAACGGGCGTTAACCGCAAGCAATTTGGCCAAGCCCTGGATTCAGCCGAGGTCACCAGCCGCGTAGAGAAATCGCAGCGGCTAGGGGCCATTGCCAAGATTCCGGGTGTGCCCGCACTGGTCGTGGATGGCAAATTTCAAACATCCGTATCGCAAGCCGGTAACGAGGAAAACTTATTCTCCACGCTTAACACACTCGTCGCGCAAGCCCAGGCCAGTAAGAAGCGCTAACCTTTTAAAGGGGTATCAGATTGACCATCAATGTCGTTTTAGTGGATGACCACCCGCTCTTCCTCAAGGGCTTGGAATATCTGCTGCAATCACACGCGGAAGTAAAAATCGCCGCACAATTTGCCGACATTGAGAGCACACGCGCCTGGCTCAAAGACAATGGCCAAGCCAATGTTGCCCTACTGGATCGCAGTCTGCGTGAGGCCGATGGCTTGTCGCTAGTCCCCGACTTTAAAGCGCGCGGCATCAAGGTCGTCATGCTCACCATCGCGGAAGAAGATCATGAAATCCGTGACGCCATCGAGCGCGGTGTGGATGGCTACATTCTTAAATCGAGCGAACCCGAACAGATTATTCAGGCAATCCTCTCAGTGCACCTGGGCAATAGCATGCTGCCTTCGCACATCATGCAAAAAATGGCGCGCGGCGAATTAATGCACGGCGCTTTCGACAAACTTTCACAGCGTGAGCTGGAGATCGTCAGCCACGTCGCGCGCGGCCTATCCAATCGGGCCATCGGCGACACGCTGGGCTTGTCTGAAAATACAGTACGCAACCACCTGCGAAGCATCCTCGACAAACTGGGGCTGAATAATCGGGTTCAAGTCGCAACACTCGCCTTAAAACAAGGCATTTTTAGCCGCCCAGCTAAAACCTAGTGCAGTCTTTTAATACCGCCTCACTAGTAGTCATAAAATACTAGACATGACTAGGCGTTTTGTTAGAATAGCCGGGCAAGTGTGATGCTTGTTTCTGTTCAAAAGCGCTTAAGCCCCGAGCTCCCCTCGGGGCTTTTTTTTACCCAGTGCCGCTAAACTTTTCCTGGCGCTGGATTTTTTCATCAAGCTTCAGCAAAAACTGACGTTAATCATCTAGTTACTTCTATTACTCGCTTCCCAACCATGGCGCTACCCGAAAACCATCAAAAACCGATACTCAGCATGCTCAGCGTAGCTGACGATATGGCCTACCTGATCGCTGACCGCGAATGCAATATTCAGTTTGCGAGCCCCGGGGTGAGTAGCTATGGCTTGCCCATGCAGGGCAATCTGACTCTCGGCTCGATGTGGCTGGCGAACCTGCGTCAACGCTTGTCAGCTTTATTTGACCAGCCTTCACTTTTAATCCACACAGCGCATGATTACGACGAGCGCCCGGTCACTGTCGTGGCGCAAGTACAAGATGTGGGTGCGGGGCCGCAATTGCTGATTCTGTTGCGCCGCACCAACGAGATCACCTATCCCAGCAGCGCCCCTTACCACGCCGCCACCGGTCTTTACAGCGCCAGCTTTATTGACCTGAAAATAGATGAGGAGCTGACGCGCATCAAGCGCATACCTTCCCCATTCTGTCTTATGGCGATTGATATCACCCCTCTGCCGCAGCCGATCACGCCCCTGGGTGATCTGTTGCGAATTCATTTTCGCGCCATGGACACGGTGGGCCATGCGCCCAGACACGGCTTCCTCGCGCTCTTGCCCGGAATCACGCTCGACCAGGCCCGCCTTGCCGGTGTGCGCCTTGCCGGTTTGGCCGCAGACCTACAATTCACGCTCTCGACCCCCATCCAGCTCAACTACAATGTAATAGAAGCCATTGCGACGGATACCCGCGCCAGCCTGCTTGCCCGGCTGTACGAGCGGGACGCCGCGCCCGCCTAAAGAAAATGACGAGAGGCCCTATGCGCGCCGCCGATTTGTTCGTAAAGTGCCTTGAGGCAGAAGGCGTTGAATTTATTTATGGCATTCCGGGGGAAGAAAACCTCGACGTGATGGATGCCCTGCTAGATTCTTCCATCAGCTTCATCACGACGCGCCATGAACAGGGTGCCGCTTTTATGGCAGATGTGCAGGGCCGACTAACCGGCAGGGCCGGGGTGTGCTTAGCCACATTGGGGCCAGGGGCCACCAATCTGGTCACCGGTGTGGCCGATGCCAATATGGACCATGCGCCGGTGGTGGCGATTGCCGGTCAGGCCGCAACCAATCGCCTGCATAAAGAATCGCATCAAGTTTTAGACTTGGTAAATCTGTTCCAGCCCATTACCAAATACGCTACGCAAATTCTCAATCCAGAGATCATTCCTGAAGTGGTGCGTAAAGCTTTCAAGATCGCCCAGAGTGCAAAGCCAGGGGCGACTTTTATCGACTTCCCGGAAAACATCGCGCGCATTAGCGACGCCGAAGGCAAGCCCATCACGCCGCGCGCCGTCACCACGCCTTACCCTGCGGAGACCCGGCTGGCTGCCGTTGCACAGATTATTTCCAACGCAAAATTCCCGGTAATTTTGGCCGGCAATGGCTTAGTCCGCGCTGATTGTTGTGATGCCTTGGTCGCTTTTGCTGAGAAGCTCAATATCCCGGTCGCCACCACTTTTATGGCAAAGGGCGCCATTCCTTCCTCGCACCCACTCTGCTTGGGCACAGTGGGCTTACAAGCGCACGACTATGTTTCCTGCGGGTTCGACCGTGCCGATTTGGTGATTTGCATCGGTTACGATCTGGTGGAATACCCACCCAAACTTTGGTATCACACCGGCGAACGCAAGATCGTACACATCGACACTTTGGCGGCGGAGGTCGATTCATACTACGAGCTCACCGATGGGGTGCTGGGTGATTTCAAAATCACGCTATCCGAATTAGCAAAACGCTCGAAACACCACGAAAGTCATGCACACGAGACACTACGCTCGGCCATTTTGCACGAGCTGCACGAGGACGACGATGACCCTGGATTTCCTGTTAAGCCGCAGCGCATCATTGCCGACTTGCGCCGCGTTTTGGACGCAGACGACATCGTGATCTGTGATGTAGGCGCACACAAAATGTGGATGGCGCGCATGTTCCCGTGCGAGAAACCCAACACCTGCATCATCTCCAACGGTTTCGCGAGCATGGGCATCGCCGTGCCGGGAGCGGTGGCCGCCAAGCTGAATTTTCCTGGCCGCAAAGTTGTCGCGGTGACCGGGGATGCGGGCTTTTTAATGAATTCACAAGAGATCGAAACGGCCATGCGTGTGCAAACGCCGTTCGTGATTTTGATTTGGAATGATGCGTCTTACGGGCTGATCGAATGGAAACAACAACACCATTTTGGTCGCAGCTCGAACGTCAAATTTAACAACCCAGATTTTGTGAAATACGCAGAAGCCTTCGGCGCGGTGGGCTACCGCATCAACAGCGCCGACGACTTGCTGCCTACGCTGACGCAAGCCTTGCAACAAA
>JAYVBU010000211.1:0-2889 GCA_043750335.1 Betaproteobacteria bacterium
CAGTGCGCCGGCGAGAGAAAAAATAGCCTTATATGAATTAGTCACTTTACGATTCCTTGTATTGGATTGGGTTGAGGATAGGACCATAAACAGCGGCTACGGCGCGGCGCCTGGTTTGAAAATAGTACCTGCGCATAATTCGGTGCTGACCAAGCAATTGATCGAGATATAGCATTTATGAGCAGCACCAATCTGAGTATCGTTGAGCATTCGAACATTCTTTTGTTCTACGCAAGCGCCGATGTTTACGCGTTCTAGCTTAACCAATGCGCTACGCTGGAGACGACTTAAGATTCATGTCGAATAATTAAGGAAGCACTGCGCAGCCCCGACAGAAGCGAGAGCACAGCCAAGCCAGATATCCGGTTCGCCATGGATAAATTCAAAAACGGGGCCGACAAGCCAGGTTCCGAAAGGCAAAGCTGGCGCAAGGCAGCGACTTCAAAGCCATCAAGGTGCAATTCGGCGAGGTGCAAAAAATCTGCAAGAGATGCCGCGATAATTTCCGCAATAAATAAGCGAGGTTCGTTGGAAAGTAAAAACGCGCTCTCTGGCGCGTTTTTTGTTGGCAGTTCAGGAATACTACGTCGCGCTCAATCACAGCACCCAACACAGCGACTCAGCAGCATTTATCGAGTTCATGTTACGCATGATTCTCGACGCGACACCCAGGGCCCAGACCGGGCCCAGTCAGAGTCAATACTGCACGCGCTGGCATCGGCGCCCCTCTCGGCTAATGAACTCGTCGCCCTCCTCGAACCCTCGCGGCACAGCTCCGACAGCGCGTTGTCGATCTGGCTGCGGTCGAAATCCTCAACGAAATCATTCGACGAGAAAGCCCAACCCCTCCCACGCCCGTATATTCTTGACAGGACGCACGATAAGAGCCTTCGCCTTGAGCTAATAACCCAATAACAAAAGCCCGGCCCTGTCACTGTCACGCCCGGCTTCATGAATAGGGTTTCAGATTCAAGGTGCGCTGAATTTTTTCGCGCACACCATCGGGCACACCGGCCTGTTCCGCAAACGACTTCCATTGCGCTACCGTCGCCTGCACCTCGGCTACGATTTTCGCAGCGCGTCCCCGTTTCATCGACGTCGTCTTTGCACAGGCGTTGAAGTCCTCCAGCGTGAAATGGTCGCGCTTTCCATTCATCGTCATTTGATGGCTCGCCGTCCACGCACCCGCAGGGTTAAAGCTGTAGGTCATATCAAAGGCCGGCGATAGCGACCATTCGCCGGATTGATTCATCAGGAAGGCGATATTTTTCACGTGGTCATCCTGATTGCGGGCCACGATGTTGAACACCATGCGCCGGAAAAGTTGCTCGATGGCCTGCATGGGCAACTGCAATTGCCGCATCGCCAGCAAGGCCTGCTCGTAGCTGTACGCGCCTGCCATATTGAAATCGTAATGCGCCAGGGCGCAGAGCGACTGCATGTGAAGTTTTTCGCCGGTGGCCAGCCGATCAAAGCGGCGCGTCATGAAATGCGAGCGGCCATTCTCTTCAAACAGCCGACATTCACTGATATCAATGCCACAGTCGAGCGCCATCAGGTAATACGCATACTCGATCAGCCCGTAGCCTTTCGGGTCATCCAGTTCCTTGTCCTTGTTGCCGCTGACGCCGTCAAATTTCAGCAGCCAGTATTCAAATCCCTTGTCGGCCTTGACCTGGCCCGAGCGCACTTCATTGCTTGTCGGGTTCCACGCGATGATCGCCTTCGCCCGCGCGCCACCGGCGGATGTGCCCACGCGCAGAATATCCCTGAGCGCATCTTCTTTGCCTTCAGCCGCAAACGAGGCCTGCATGTTATTCCGGTGGGTCAACACCTCCGATGCAAGCTCAACCAGCTTGCCCACTTCGATGTGTGTTGTCTGCTTCGCCCTGGGGCCGATGGCGGGCGCAAATTCCAGCGCACCCATGCCGCGTTCACCGGTATAGCAAAGCCGCTCAACCGCGCTAAAGGAATTCGCTTGCCGCCCCTGCGATGCCAGCCAGGTATCGATCAGCGCGTTGCCGAATTTGTCGGGCAACGAGTCGGCCAGCAGGCCGGGCAATCCGAAAAAAGTGGGGCGTGCAAGTTCGGTGAAGCGGTACACGCGCCGGGAAAGCGGCATCACAATCGGCGCGATCTGAATGCCACTTTGCGCGAATGCCGCATCGTATTCAAAGCTGGCGACTTCCTCCCCATCCTGTAGTGAGACCGCGCCGATGGTTTTACCCCACAGCCTGACTTCGGCCAGCGTGCTCACGGCTGCTCATCCCAGCGCCAGGGTTTGGCTGATTTCTTCTCAGCTCGTTGGCCCGAAGCCCGTTGCCGGACCTTGCCCTTGCGCTTCAACAAATCCATCGGTCTGGGGCCAGACTCCGGTATCAGGCCATCCAGCCCGGATGCGGCGTCCAGCACCCGCAGCACACGCACCAGAGTGGCCAACTGTGACGTGTGCCCGGCCTCCATGCGTTCGAGAGTGCGCTTGGCGATACCCGCCTGCTCGGCCACGGCCGCCTGGGTCAACTGCATTTCAAGCCGACGCCCGGCAATACGTGCGCCCAATTCGGCCAGCGCGGCATCATCTGTGAGTAGAGCGGTGATTTTCATAGTCGTTAACTATTGGGAATGTGCCCGTTAAATTGCTATATATCGTCAATTATTGCGATATATAGCTTAATAAACTACTTTAGTCAAGTCGTAATAAATAGCGAGATAATGATAATAATTGTAATTAGTAGCAATATATTACGATATATATTGATTGATATCGACCGGGTTGCCGTAGATGCCGGGGAGATGACTGGTTGCGCAGTATCTGGAAAATCCACCAAACGCAAAAAGGCGGGGAAGCGTTGAATCAGCTGTAGGGGGATTGAATGCTTTTTCGGGGTG
>JAYVBU010000212.1:0-6411 GCA_043750335.1 Betaproteobacteria bacterium
TTGCTCGACACGCGCAGCCTCATGGAAAAGCGCGACTGGCCGCAACTCGCACAACACCTGCGGGAGGAGCTGGGCGATTTTCCAGACACCGAGCGCCAGATGGATACGCTACGCAACTTCAAACACGCACAGACTTTTCACCTTCTGGCGCAAGACTTAGAAGGCATATTGCCGATTGAAACCTTGAGCGACGCACTGACGGCCTTGGCGCAAACTGTCCTGGAAGAAGTGCTCCGCATTGCTTGGCTATCGCTCAGCAAAAAGCATTGCGCCGCGCCGCGCTTTGCCGTGATCGGCTATGGCAAATTAGGCGGCAAAGAGTTGGGGTATGCGTCCGATCTCGATATCGTTTTTTTGTATGACGATGCGGATCAGATCGCGCCCGAGACCTATGCCCGGCTGGTGCAACGTATCAATAGTTGGCTCACCACGCTAACCCCGGCAGGCTTCCTTTACGAAACCGATATGCGCCTTCGTCCAGATGGCGCGGCAGGTTTGCTGGTAAGTTCTTTCAGCGCTTTCGAGGAATACGAAAAGCAAAAAGCCTGGGTGTGGGAACATCAAGCCTTGACCCGCGCACGATTTGTCGCGGGCGATTCGGGCATCGGTGCCGCATTTGAGAAACTTCGCCGAGACATTATTTGCACACCGCGCGATCTACCTACTTTACGTCAAGAAGTGTGCGCAATGCGGCAAAAAATGCACGATGGGCATGCCAATAAAAGCAATTTATTCGATCTGAAACACGATGCAGGCGGCATCGTGGATGTGGAGTTTATGGTGCAATTTTTGATATTGGCGCATGCGTCAACCTATCCCGGCCTGGCGGACAATATCGGCAACTTAGCCTTGCTTGCGCGCGCCGCTGAATGCCGCTTGATCGACCCGGATGCGGCAGAATCTATTCGCATCGCCTACCGCGAATTCCGCTCTCTACAGCATCGGGAACGCCTGCAGGGAAATCAACCAGCGCGCGTCGAATTTTCGCTCGTCAAGAGTCACGTTGTGCACGTACAAGCCTTATGGCGTAGCCTGCTCACCCCGTAAAGAAACGCCGCCGTATTACGGCGCCGCAGTTTTTGCCTCGTCTTTTACCACGCCGGCAATTTGCCCCGCCCAATGGTGCACCGCCTCGGCATCCCTACCCTCGACCATCACACGCAGCACCGGCTCGGTGCCGGAATTACGCAGCAGGATGCGACCATTGCCCTTGAGCGTGGTTTCGGCTTCTATCAGCATGGCTTGCACGGGAATATTTTCACGGAAGTAAAAGTCCTTCCTGATCGGCACATTTATCAACACTTGTGGGTAAACCATCACGTCTTTGGTGGCGTCCTTGAGTGTGCGTTTGTTCGCGCGCAGTACGTGCAATACTTGCAACGCAGAAATAATGCCGTCACCGGTCGTGTGTTTATCCAGGCAGATCAAATGCCCTGACGCTTCGCCACCGAGCTGCCAGCCTTTTTCTTCCAGCATCTCCAACACATACCGATCACCCACCGCAGCGCGCGCAAACGGGATTTTATTTTTGTCGAACGCGTGTTCCAAACCCAGATTGGTCATGACAGTACCGACTACACCGCCCTTGAGCAGACCTTGCTTTGCGCGGTAACAGGCGATGATGTAGAGCATCAAATCGCCATCGTAGAGTGTGCCTTCTGCATCCACCATCATCATGCGATCACCATCGCCATCGAAAGCGATGCCGATATCTGCCTGATTGTCCTGCACCGCTTGCTGTAATGCCTGAGGGTGTGTGGTTCCACATTCAAGGTTGATATTTAGGCCATCCGGCTTGACGCCGATAGCAATCACTTCCGCACCCAATTCATGGAACACGTGAGGGGCGATATGGTAAGTGGCACCGTGACCGCAATCCAACACCACTTTTAGTCCGCGTAAATCCAGTTCGTTCGGGAAAGTGCTTTTGCAAAACTCAATGTAACGGCCATGTGCATCCTCGATGCGTCGCGCCTTGCCCAACATCGCTGAGGACATGCACACCATCGGTTCGTCCAAGGCGCTCTCGATGGCGCGCTCCACCTTGTCTTGCAACTTCAAACCGCCTGGGCCAAAGAATTTGATGCCGTTATCAGGATAGGGATTGTGCGAGGCCGAAATCACGATGCCTGCTTGGCAGCGCAGTGCGCGGGTGAGATAGGCCACGCCGGGGGTTGGCATGGGGCCCAGCAGTAAGACATCGACACCTGCGGCGGCGAGGCCCGCTTCTAACGCAGACTCCAACATGTAGCCTGAGATGCGCGTGTCTTTACCGATAATGACGGAGGGACGGTCGCCCTTGATGCGTCGATCCCCAGAGGCAAAAATTCGTCCTGCGGCATACCCAAGACGCATGACGAAATCCGGGGTAATGGGTGCTTCGCCCACGCGTCCGCGCACACCATCTGTACCAAAATATTTTCTAGTCATCGCTCCATCCCTCAACTGCGTTCACAATCGCCAGCGCGTCCCGCGTGGCTTTGACATCATGTACGCGCACGATTCGTGCGCCTTTTACCAGCGCCAACACGGCGGCGGCCACGCTGGCGTGAATTCGATCATTCACTTCTAATTGGGCAATTGTGCCCAGCATGGATTTGCGTGACAGCCCCGCCAAAATCGGCACGCTTAAATCCTTAAAGATTGGCAATCCGCGAAACAGCGCGACATTATGCTCAAGATTCTTGCCGAAGCCAAACCCTGGGTCGATGACAATTCTGTTAGCCGGGATGCCTGCGGCCAGGGCAGCTGCCACCCGTGCTTGCAGGAACGTTTTCACCTCTTGCACCACGTCGTGATAGAGCGGCAACTGCTGCATAGTGTGCGGGTCGCCCTGTTTGTGCATCAGACAAACCGCTGCATTGGATTGCGCCAGTGCCGCCAGCGCGCCCGGCGCTTGCAGCGCATTTACATCGTTCACCATGTCTGCGCCCGCCGCCAGGGCGGCGCGCATCACAACTGTTTTTTGCGTATCAACCGACAGGGCCGCGCCGCTGGCGCGCAAGCCCTCCAACACAGGCAAGACACGTGCAAGTTCATCTTGGGCTGAAACTGACGCAGCGCCAGGCCGCGTGGATTCGCCGCCAATATCCAGCAGGTCCGCCCCTTCTTCGATGAGTTGAAAACCATGCTCGATGGCCTGTTGCGCGGTATAAAAATTTCCGCCATCGGAAAACGAATCAGGCGTGACGTTGACGATGCCCATGATGAGCGGGCGCGAAAGGGAAAAGGTGAAGCGCCCGCAAGAAAGATTCATTTCAGGATTCTGTTACTGGGTTCGGAATTCAGGTAGTGCAGGGATTGCCCTGTTTCCTGAACCCCGATTCCTGGCCTACGCTTCTTCCGCCGGTTTGGCGGTATTAGGCGCGGGCGCGCTCGGCGTATTGTTATCAGGCGACGAAGGCGATGGTGTTGCGGTGCTCGGCTTGGGTGGGCGCGGCGCGCGGCCTTCCATAATGTCTTTGATCTGCTCGGCGTCGATCGTTTCCCACTCCATCAAGGCATTGGTCATGACCTCTACCTTGTCGCGGTTTTCCTGAAGGATTTTTTGCGCCAGCGCATATTGCTCGTCCAGAATGCTGCGAATTTCCTTATCTACTTTTTGCATGGTGACATCGGACAAATTTTTGTGGGTAGTGATGGAGCGGCCTAAAAACACTTCGCCATCATTGTCCCCATATACCATTGGGCCCAGTGCTTCGGACATGCCATAACGGGTGACCATGTCGCGCGCAATATTGGTGGCGCGTTCAAAATCGTTGGATGCGCCAGTCGAAATATTGCCGACAAAAATTTCTTCCGCTACCCGTCCACCAAACAACATGCAAATCTCAGCCAGCATTTGATCTTTGTACAAACTGAAGCGATCTTTTTCAGGCAAAGACCACGTGACACCCAGCGCACGTCCGCGCGGGATGACGGTAACTTTATGCACCGGATCACATCCGGGCAGCGTCATGCCAATAACGGCATGACCGGATTCGTGATACGCCGTTTTGCGCTTGTCCTCCGGCGAGATCACCATGGACTTGCGCTCCGCACCCATGAAAATCTTGTCCTTCGCACGTTCAAAATCTTCCATATCGACCAAGCGCTTGTTGCCGCGCGCGGCAAACAACGCTGCTTCGTTCACTAAATTTGCGAGATCAGCACCGGACATGCCGGGTGTGCCGCGCGCGAGAATGTCCGCGCGCACATCCGGCGCAATCGGCACTTTACGCATGTGTACCATGATGATTTGCTCGCGGCCACGTATATCCGGTAGCGGCACGACCACTTGACGATCAAAGCGACCGGGGCGCAACAACGCAGGGTCCAGTACGTCTGGTCGGTTGGTAGCGGCGATCACGATCACGCCGACGTTGGCTTCAAAGCCATCCATTTCGACCAGCAATTGATTGAGGGTTTGCTCGCGCTCATCATTGCCACCACCGAGACCAGCACCGCGCTGGCGACCTACGGCGTCGATTTCGTCGATAAAGATAATGCAAGGCGCGCTTTTCTTCGCCTGCTCAAACATGTCGCGTACACGCGATGCGCCCACGCCCACAAACATTTCCACAAAATCGGAACCGGAGATCGAAAAAAACGGTACTTTTGCTTCGCCTGCTATGGCGCGCGCCAACAATGTTTTACCCGTGCCTGGGCTGCCCACCATCAGCACACCACGCGGAATGCGTCCACCCAGTTTTTGGAATTTGCTCGGGTCGCGCAAAAATTCGACCAATTCGCCCACCTCTTCTTTTGCTTCGTCGCAACCCGCGACGTCGGCAAAGGTAATGGTATTCGTGGTCTCGTCCAGCATGCGTGCTTTGCTCTTACCGAAGGAAAACGCGCCGCCGCGTCCGCCACCTTGCATCTGGCGCATGAAGAAAATCCATACGCCGATCAAGAGAAGCATGGGGAACCAGGAAATAAAAATATTCGTGAGCAGGGATTGTTCTTCGGGCGCTTTGGCTTCGATATGCACGCCATTTTTAAGTAGGTCGTCCACCAGCCAGATGTAGCTCGGCGCATAGGTGACAAAACGTGTGCCGTCCTGGCGCTTACCACGAATGGTATTGCCGTCGATCTGCACATCGGCAATTTGCTTGCCTTTCACTTCTTGCATGAAGGCGGAAAAATCTATGGGCGCCGTTGTTGCGCGCTTGCCGGTAAATTGTGAAAACAAGCTCATGAGAACCAGCCCGATGACGAGCCAGATAGCAATGGTTTTGAAAGCGTTATTCAAGGCAATTTCCTAGTAATTTAAGTAGCTTGGTAAACAGTTTGGAATCATTCTAACCTTATTTCTACCGACGCGGAAAACCTTATACCTTCAACTCTTTCCCCACCAGATAGACTTCACTGCTCTTGCTGCGCGATGCTTCCGGCTTGCGGATCGTGACCTGCTTGAAGTGGGCTCGAACCGATTTCAAATAGACGTCAAAATCTCCGCCCTGGAACACTTTGACGACAAAGCCCCCACCCGGTTTCAAGTGATTAACGGCAAAATCCAGCGCTAATTCAGCCAAATAAAAGCCACGGGCTTGATCCGCCAGGGCGATTCCACTGATATTGGGGGCCATATCCGAAATCACAAGGTCCAGCGCCTGCCCGGCGATGGTTTCAACCAAAATGGCCAGGGTTGCATCTTCGGTGAAATCGCCCTGGATGAAGGTCACGCCCGACAATCCGACCATTTCCAACAAATCCAGCGCGATGACCCGTCCGCGTTCGCCCACCTTCTGCGCCGCAACTTGTGACCAGCCGCCCGGCGTAGAACCCAAATCCACCACCAGCATGCCCGGCTTGAATAAGTGGTCCTTGGATTCAATCTCTAATAGCTTGAAGGACGAGCGCGCGCGATAACCCAAGTGCTTCGCTTGTAGCACGTAGGGATCGTTCACATGCTGCTGCATCCAGGCCTTGCTGCTTTTAGTGCGTTTCATCGAATATAAGCTTGAAATGTAGGTTAAACTGCCGCCATGAAAAATTTGAACCCTGCCCAAGTACGGTTTTTACGCGCTCAAGCGCATCATCTTAACCCGGTTGTGATGATCGGCGATGCAGGCCTCAGCGCGGCGGTACTGAAGGAAGTTGGCGCTGCCCTCAAATCGCATGAACTCATCAAAATAAAAGTGATGAACGATGAGCGCAGCGAGCGGGAAGAAATGTTGAAGACGATTTGTACCACGCACAAAGCCGCAGCAGTGCAGCATATCGGCAAGACCTTGGTAGTGTATAAGCCGGGGGAAACGCCGAAATACTCTTTGCCGAAATAAGTGAGAGGCGAGGCATGCCTCGCCCCTGCGGATGTTTATTAGCGCTGCTTCAACACCAGGATCAAGCCCAATAAACTCTGCATGACATACAAGATACTGGCAATCCCATGCCAGCGCGCAAAACGGTCGGCCACGACGCTTTTCATCA
>JAYVBU010000213.1:0-6409 GCA_043750335.1 Betaproteobacteria bacterium
CAGTGAAGTCGGTGAAGCGTGCAGCGAAGCGTGCGACGCGCAAGATGCGTACGGGGTCTTCGCTAAACGCCGGGCTGACGTGACGCAGGACGCGTGCGGCGAGGTCTTTTTGACCGTCATAGGGATCAGTCAACGCACCAGTTTCATCTTGGGCGATGGCGTTGATGGTCAGATCGCGCCGGGCTAAATCTTGCTCCAGCGTCACTTCCGGTGCTGCGTAAACCTGAAAGCCTTTATAGCCGCGCGCGGTCTTGCGTTCGGTGCGCGCCAGGGCATATTCCTCGTGGGTTTTGGGATGTAGAAATACCGGGAAATCTTTGCCCACTGGCTGATAGCCGAGATGCACCATCTCCTCCGGTGTGGCCCCGACCACTACGAAATCATGGTCCTTCACCGGCAAGCCGAGTAGCGCATCACGGACTGCGCCGCCCACCGTGTAGATTTTCATGGGCGAGACTATTCTTAAATCGCTGCGGTTAGCGTTTGCCGCCTTTGGCGATGATAGTCGGCTAGGGTGGCGTTGGCTGTCATGATGGTCTGTAGCGCTTGCGCGATACGCGATAGGTCTTTACCCGGTACGGTTACGTACAAGTCGCTCTCCTCGATATCTGCATAGACACGATTGCCAACACACCCGGTGCTGGCGACGACGCCATGCGCGAGCGCGGCTGGCAGCGACATGCACGTCGGGCGGCCAAGCAGCGGAAGTTGGGCGCTAATACCTGCGTGTTGCGCGGCTTCTTGCAGGAGCATCACGCGCCCGGGAGGCCCCGAAAAAAGTACCACGTCGGGCTCTACTGGTGTGTCGCCGAGGGGCGCGTAGATCACCACACCAGGTGACTGCGCCAGGCGCGGAATATTGGGCACTTCCTCTATTTTGATATAGCCGATCCCCGCCATGAAAGAGAGTGTCTGGTCGAGCTCTTGTGCGCGCTCCGGCGGGAGCGCAATATTGTGCGTGTAGCTGCCGATTGAGCAGTTGTAATGGTCACTCGGCACGGTGTAGAAGGTGCGCCCCTCTGCCGCGATGCGCCAGAAACTACATCCAGAGGGCTCTGTCCCCGCGAATTTGAGTACGCCCGCAGGCGCTGTATCTCGAAACGTGACTGCGACCGGACGGCGGCGCAGATTGAGCAACTCTGTGAGCTGCTGCTCTAAAATTTGATAATCATCCATACTTTATTTCTCCTGTTGGATTTCTCCTGTTAGACAGCAGTAAATTTAAAGTGAGAACTCAACGCCGCGCTTTGCAACGATAGGCGTCAAAATTTGAATGGGCCACGTCCTGTGCAAGGTATTTTGGCGCGATCACTTCCATGGCTGTGGGCTTGAAGTTGAATGCTGCGGGGAAATCGCACCCGCACACGCTGTTGCTGAGTAAAGCGTAGTAGTCGTCGCGCGTCATGAGTTTTCCCGGCAGCAACTCCAATATCCACGCTTGAAAATAAGAGAGCGTGTCATTGAGCGAAAACAGTGGGCGGCGGATGCCTTGCAGTTGCGCGACATAGGCCACGAGTTGCAGCAGGGTGTAAACCTTGGGGCCGCACAAATCATAGGCTTGGTCATAGGTCGCGGGGTTTTCCAAGCTCTGCACGAATGCGCGCGCCACATCTTCTACATACACTGGCTGCAAGGTGGATTGACCACACGCCAAGGCCAGTACGGGCAAGCGCCGCAACAGGCAGGCGAATTGATTGAGAAAAGAATCTTCCGCGCCGAAGATTACCGAGGGACGGAATACGGTGACCGCCATGCGCTGGCCCCGCGTGAATTTCGGGCCGTCGAGATACCAGCGCTCATTGTCGGAATGCGGCTGGCCCGCCTCACGCAGCAGCGCTTCGCCCACGCCTTTTGAGCGCAGGTAGGCGCTTTTTGAGGTGGCATCCGCATTCAATGCGCTCATGTGCAGCACACGCTTGATGCCGTGTTTAGCGCAGGCTTGTAAAATTTTACGCGGTAGCTCGACATGGGCTTCGTGAAAATCGCCGCGCCGCGCGCTCGGTTTGTCGATGCGCCCGATCTTGGTTTCGTGCAGGACGCCGACCAGATTGATGACGGCATCCATGCCCTCCAATAATTGCTGCAAGGCCATGGGGTCATGAATATTCGCCTCGACTACATCTACGCCGGGCAATACGAGCAAATCTTTGGCGCGCTCGCGATGCCGCGTCGGTACACGCACCTCGTAACCGCCGCTGTGCAGTAGATGCACAATATGATGACCAACAAAACCTGCGCCACCGATGACGCAAACTTTGCGAATTTTGGGCAGCGCTGCGGGGGCTGCGTTCTGACTTGCTTGCGAATTCATATCGACCTTATTGCACGGTTAGGGGAGGAACCTGGGCCGCGAATTTACGCTAATTTCGCCCCTAAAAAATCGGGCAATACTGTGCGGAAATTGGCGTTAATTCGCGGCCAATATTTTCAGCTTTTCTGGGCTAAAGTTTAACCCGAAAGGGGATGACGCGGGAGGCGCTTATTTAGCGGGTTTGGCGAGCTCGGCCAGCAGCACACTCTGCGCGCTGTACGGCTTTGCGCGACGCGGTGCGAGGCGGGTATATTCACCCGATGCCGCCATCTCCCAGGACTGGCAGTTATCCTTGAGATAAGCTTCAAGCCCTTCCTTGATGACACGGCGTTTGAGTTTTTTATCCAGCACCGGAAAGGCGACTTCGATACGCCGGTGCAGATTGCGGTGCATCCAATCCGCGCTGGACAAGTACACGTCTTCCGCGCCGCCGTTGTGAAAATAAAATATCCGCGTGTGTTCCAGAAAACGCCCCACCAGAGAGCGCACTCGGATCGAATCCGACACGCCCGGGATGCCTGCTTTTAACGCACAAACACCGCGAATAATCAGATCAATCTGTACACCTGCTTGCGCGGCCTCATATAAGGCCTGAATAATTTTTTCATCCACCAGCGCATTCATTTTGGCCATGATGCGCGCTTTACCGCCCGCTTGTGCGTGTTCTATTTCCTGGCGGATCGCGCCCAGTATGCTTGATTTCAAGGTGAAGGGCGCTTGCCATAAATGACTGAGCTTGCCCGCTTGGCCCAAGCCTGTGAGCTGCACGAACATATTGGCTACATCAGCGCAAATTTCCGGGTTCGCGCTGAATAAACCAAAGTCAGTATAGAGCTTGGTCGTGCGCGGATGATAGTTGCCAGTGCCGAGGTGGGCGTAGCGTACCAGCCCCGTTTCTTCGCGCCGCACCACCAGCACCATTTTGGCGTGGGTCTTGTAGCCCACTACGCCATACACGACGTGCGCGCCAGCTTGTTCCAGACGCTGCGCCCAATTGATATTGGCCTGCTCGTCGAAACGTGCCAACAACTCGACCACCACAGTAACTTCTTTTCCGCTTTGCGCCGCAATAATCAATGCCTCCATCATCTCTGAATCGGTCCCGGTGCGGTACACCGTTTGCTTGATCGACAGCACTTGCGGATCGCGTGCCGCGAGTTGAATAAATTCGATCACTGGCACAAAAGACTGAAAGGGATGGTGCAGCAGCAAATCCTCTTTACGTATCGTGGCAAACAGATCCGTCTCTGCTGCCAGACCGGCGGGCAAGCCGGGGACAAAACTGGGGTAACTGAGATCGGGCCGCTCTACCCAGGCGGGCACTTGCATCAGCCGCACCAAATTCACCAAACCGTGCACTTGATATAAATCTTCGGCTGCCAGCCCAAATTGGCTCAGCAGAAAATTGGCCATCTCAGGCGAACAGTTGTCGGCAACCTCCAGTCGCACCGCATTACCGAAATGGCGATGCGACAATTCACCTTGCAGCGCCTCACGCAAATTGGTGACTTCTTCCTCATCTACAAATAAATCAGAATTACGCGTCACGCGAAACTGGTAACAACCTTTCACATGCATACCGGAAAACAGCTCGCCGACATGGGCATGCAATATTGAAGACAAAAACACAAACCCATACTCGCACCCCGCCACTTCATTCGGTAATCGGATGACGCGCGGCAATACGCGTGGGGCTTGCACGATGGCGGTTCCCGAGTGACGGCCAAAGGCGTCTTTGCCTTCTAGCTCTACCGCAAAATTTAGACTTTTGTTCAACACCCGTGGAAAAGGGTGGGCAGGGTCTAAGCCGATGGGCGTCAAAACTGGCATTACTTCGCGGAAGAAATACGCTTTCACCCATTGGCTTTGCGCGACGTTCCATTGTGTGCGCCGCAGGAAACGCACTCCTTCGTGTGCCAACTTAGGCAAGATCACTTCGTTCAACAAGGTATATTGCCGCGCCACCAGATCATGGGCGCGCGCAGCGACGGCCCTAAACGCTTGGCGCGGTGCTAGGCCATCTGGGCCCGCCACATCGCTTTGGAATTTAATTTGCTCTTTGAGCCCCGCTACGCGTATCTCAAAAAACTCGTCCATATTGCTCGACACAATGCATAGAAATTTTAGCCGCTCCAGAATCGGTGTGGACTCATCCTCGGCTTGCGCCAAGACGCGCGCGTTAAACTCAAGCTGCGCCAGCTCGCGATTGAGATAGAGTTCAGGGGCGTCGAGATTGGACATTGGGCTGTGCTTACCTTCTAAAATTCAAACTGCTTGAACCACCAATGGAGTCAAAATCTTGCCACAGAGGGCACGGAGATCACAAAGGGTTCTCGCCCGATTTTCTCTGTGCGCTCTGTGATCTCTGTGATCTCTGTGACAAAAAAGATTTTACTTCGCGCTCGGCGGCAGCTTTCGTTTCTTAGACTTACAGATGCAAAAGGCCGCTACTGTAGCGGCCTTTTCTGGGTATTGGCGAATTTTGTGACCGTTTTGTGACGCTTATTTGCCTTTGCCTTGAGGCACGAAGCCCGCGGGTATTTCGCTGCCGCCACCAAAAAAATGCGCCTCCATCTGGCCCGACAAATATTGGCGGGCTTTGATGTCCGCCAAGTTCAGCCGGTTTTCATTCACCAACATGGTTTGTACTTTGATCCAGCCTTGCCACGCTTCTTTGGAAACATTTTCAAAAATTTTCTTGCCCAAGTCGCCCGGATAGGGAGGAAAGTCCATGCCTTCCGCTTCGCGGCCTAGTTTTACGCAGTGCACCATACGCGCCATGATCTTGCCTTTCAGGGATTACTTAAAGCGCTAATGATAGCGCAATTAACGGGTTTTCAGGCGCTTAGGCCGCTCTGGTCAGGGCGGGGTGTTGGCCGCGCGGCATATCGAGATGATAGCCCTGTACCAAATCGACGCCGAAAAGCTTCAGCATTTCCAGTGTCTCTGCATCTTCCACAAACTCGGCCACGGTCACTTTACGCATGCCGCGCGCCACGTCCACGATAGATTTGACGAATACTTGGTTGTCGCGGTCGTTCGGCAGATCGCGTATGAATAAGCCGTCTATTTTGAGGATGTCGGCCTTCAGGTGTTTGAGGTAGGCAAAAGAAGAAAAACCCGTCCCAAAATCGTCCAGACAGACGCGACATCCGGTCTGGTGCAGCGCTTCGATAAAACGTTGCGCGTCGTGTAGATCGGACACGGCGGCTGTCTCGGTCAACTCCACCAACAAACGGTAGGGCTCAACCCCGTGCTTGCTCAATTCGCTGCCGATATATTGCGGCAACAGAGGATCATCGAGCGAACGGCCAGAAATATTGATCGCGAGCGCAGGGATGTCGGCCGATTCGGCAAGCAGCGCAATGCTTTGGCCGATTATCCAGCGATCAATATCCCGCACCTTGCCGGTTTTTTCTGCCAGGGGGATAAAGTGTCCGGGCATGATAGTGCGCTCAGAGTCACTCTCATCGACCATGCGCACCAACACTTCAAGATGGGATAGTGCGCCGTTGGCCGCGTTGTACACGCCTTGAAAGTGCATGCGTAGCAAGTTCTTTTCCAACGCATTTGAAATGCGTTCGTTCCAACTGAGACGCGAGAGCATTTCGCGTGAGGCGTCGAGATCGGCGCGATAACTGCGCCAAGCGTTTTTGCCCGCCTCCTTCGCCTGATACATCGCGGCGTCGGCATGGGCGATCAGCTCTTCGGCGCTGCCCGCATGTTCGGGATAGAGCGCAATGCCCAGACTGGTTGTCAGCCGGATGTTCTGTCCCTCAAAACGGAAAGGGATTTGCGATATCGCGCGCACGATGCGCTCAGCCAGCATCGCTGCTTCGCGCTCGGTGGCATCCGGCACCAGTACCGCGAATTCGTCGCCGCCCAATCGGCTGAAAATCTCGTTACGTCGGATCAAAGTGCTCACCTCGCCCGCCACGCGAATCAACATGGCATCGCCAGCACGGTGGCCGAACGTATCGTTTACATACTTGAATTCATCCAGATCAAAAAACAGCAGCGCGCCGCGCGTTTGACGTCGATCAGAATCTACCAGCATGCGCCCCATTTCCTCCTGGAAACGATGACGGTTAAATAGGC
>JAYVBU010000214.1:0-6409 GCA_043750335.1 Betaproteobacteria bacterium
GATGTTGATTGCAATGCAAATCCCCGGCACGGCCTATGCGCAAGCGCCAACGCTAGCGCCTGAGATAAGTAAAGTCGCGATCATTCGCGTACCGGAGCCGCTGGAGATCATCACGATGGATAGAGGCAGTATCGCTTGGGCGTTTGGTCTCCTGGGTGCGGCTGTGGTTTCGTTGGATGCTTACTACAATCAAAAAGGTTTGCTCGGTGCGCTTGCGCGCACGAAGTTTTCTTTCACTGAGCAACTGACGCAGGATTTGAACGCGGCGCTCAATGCACAGGGCGTTAAAACGTTGCTGGTGACGGCTGAACGGAATGGCCGTCCAGATAAATTGTTGGAAGACTATGCGGCGATTCCGGCAGAAGACGCAACAGCTATCCTGGATGTCAGCATGCAAAGTCTTGGTTATTCCACCGAGCATTTTCTTTTTTCGCCGCATTGGCGGCCCGAGGTGAGAGTGCTTGCATCCTTGGTGTTGCGCTCGACATCGCAGCGCCTATATGAGGAGCGGATTATGTATGGCTTACATAATCCGCTTTTGTCGGCAGCCAAGCTGCATGCACCAAAGGAATATCAGTTTGCCGATCAGGTGGCGATGGATGCAGCCGATGACGCGACGCTGATCGGCGGCTTGAAAGATGCTTCAAAAGCCATCGCGACGCATGTGGCAAAAAATATGCGGCCAATGGACGCCAAGGCTGAAGCGCCGTAACGCGCCATCCACGCATGCGTCCCGCCAGCGTAAAGCCGCTATCAATTCAAGTCCGCGCCACGCTTTTCGCCAGCCTGGCAGGCTTGGAGCTGGCTGCGCTGCCTGCCGATAAAGCATTCGCTTTGTTGCGGCTTCCTGGTGCGGGGCAGGCGCGACTCGATCAGGCGTATAAGCTGATTTCGCAAGGTGTGGATGTCGCCACTGCGGGTGAAACAAGCGCTTTGTTTACGCCATTGGAGTCGAGTGTGTTGCGCGCTGCGCTGCATGCGGGTAGCCCGGCGGCAACGTACCGCCGTTTGGCCGATGCCTACATAGAACAAGCGCAGCAAATTGCGGCCATCAAGTCGCGTTTGGCGCTGCCCTTTTTGGTTTTATGCGTCGCATGGTTGTTAAACCCACTGCCCAGTTTGATCGCGGGTGCAATCAGCGGCGTGGGCTATGCGTGGCAGGTCTTGTCTCCGTTGATAGCTTTGTTGGGCCTGTATTTTTTGAGTGTGCGTTTCAAGCAATGGTTGGCGCGCGCGCCTGTTTCGTCGGTGCAAAATCTGCTAGACCATTTTTTGTTGCGCGTGCCATTGTTTGGGGCGATGCAGGTGCGGCGCAATCATCGGGATTTTTACGCTAGTCTGGCGTTGATGCTGGATGCGGGCATCCCGCTATTCGATGCGCTACCCAAGGCGCTCGATGCCATCAGCAATAGCGTGCTCCGCGAAGACTATTCGCGGGTACTAAAATCCGTGATGCGGGGCGACACGCTGGCGCAAGCAGTGAGCACATTACGCTACGGAGGGAATGCCCAAGTTGTTGGTTACATCCACACGGGTGAAGCGAGCGGCACGCTACCGGAGATGCTATCGCGGTTTGTGCGTAGCGAAACCGATGTCGTCACGCGCTTTCATCAGCAAGCCGCGACGTGGATTCCGCGCATGGTGTATGGGCTGGTGATGTGTTGGATGGCGTATGGTTTGTTGGCCGGTTCGGCTTTCATGCCACCACGCTTGCGCTGACTATGATTTCGGCATACCTTTTCGTGGGCTAAGCCGTATCGGTGCAAGCAAGTTAAAAAATCAGGGGGAGCGATCTTGAAACGGACACTATTATTTTTGGCAGCGTTGTTCATCAGCATGCAGGCGGTTGCGGCGGAGGCTGAGACGCCGGAGCAGCAAACGCGCTTCGGGCATTATTACGGCCATTATGTGATTAACGCCGACACCTCCCACGTAGAAACCCACGACTGGACCAAAACCATTTTGCAAGAGCGCGCAGTAGAAGGCGCAAAGCGCGCCTCGGTCTCTTACAGCACCAGCATCCAAAAAGCAGAAGTGTTGCATGCTTATACCTTGAAAGCGGATGGTCGTCGCATTGACGCGCCTAAGACCAATTATCAACTTGAAGTAAACAGCGGCAAGGATAAAAACGCGCCGGTGTTTTCAGATTACACGACCTTGACGGTTGTGTTCCCCGAAGTGGCGGTAGGCGATACGGTTGCCTTTGCGTACAAGATCATTCAAACCGAGCCGATGTTTCCTGGGCATTTTTCTGTCACGGCCACGTTCTCAAAAATCTATGCGTACGACGACGTAAAAATTACCGTCGATGCACCCGCCGCGATGTGGGCGCAATATGAAGCGCGTCAAATGGCAGAAAAGCGCAGCGAAAAAGAGGGCCGCGTTACACTGGAGTGGACCTATCAAAATAAGCAGCCAATCAAAAATAAGCGCCGCGATTGGTCGGTGTATGACATCGAGCAAGAGCCGGGTTATGCCTTCTCTACTTTTACGTCCTACGCGCAAATCGCCGAGGCCTATGGTGTGCGCGCGCGACCTAAGGCGGCGGTCACCGAACGCATTCAGAAACTGGCAGATGAGATTGCCAAGGATCGCACAACACCGCGCGAACAGGCGCGGGCGCTCTACGATTGGGTGGCGACCAATATTACCTACGCGGGCAATTGCATCGGCGTAGGCGCGGTTGTACCGCATGACGTGCCTTTTATTTTGGATAACCGTATGGGGGATTGCAAAGACCATGCAACGTTATTGCAAGCGCTGCTCGCGGCAAAGGGCATAGCGAGCACCCAGGCGCTGGTGAACGCAGGGAGCGTTTACCGGCTACCTAAGATACCTGTGGTCTCGAACGTGAATCATGTCATCAATTATTTACCGAGTTTGAATCTGTTTGTGGATTCAACCTCGACCACGACGCCGTTTGGCATGCTGCCCGCCAACGATATTGGTAAACCGGTGCTGCTGACAGAGGGTTATAAAGCGGGTGTAGTGACACCCGCAACGCCAATAGGCAGTAATCGCCAGTCCATGAAAAGCACACTGTATTTCCAGCCGGATGGCTCGGTTAAGGGCGAAGTGGTGGTGACTTTGCATGGCACTTTTGCCGCGAATACGCGGGCATGGGTGCGCTACATGCAGAAGGACCAACAAGATGAAATGGTCAAAAATATTTTCTCCGGCATGGGTATTTCCGGTAGCGGCAAGATAGCCCTGGAGGACGCTAAAGAATTGCTCGACACCTATCGCTACCAAGTGCAGTTTGAGGCGAAAGAGCTGTTGCCATTGCCGGGGCCAAGCGCCATTCCCGTTGCGCCGCTGTTCCCCACAGAAGCGCCGGTGCACATGTTTGTTGCAGGCGCTGCCCAGCCGGATGAAAGCGTGGATACCGTATGCCACAGCGGCCTGAGCGTCGAGGAATACATTTATCAATTCCCTAAAAATGTAAAAATTGCGTCAGTGCCGGACAATATGAAAATCGCCAACGATTTTCTATCCTATCAGGCGAGCTATCGTTTGAAGGGCAACACGCTCACCATCAAGCGTGTGTTGGATGATCGGACGCCGGGGCATATATGCACACCGGACATCGCCGCCGCTTATAAAAAATTCATGAGCCAAGTGGCGAAAAATCTTAAAGCGCAGATCATCTACAAATAAACGGCTAGCACCTGCCCCACGCTGTCTGAATTACAATACCCAGCACAAAAGGCATGTCGCCTTTTTGCCGGGAAGCAGACAGCATGCAACTTACCGCCAGCTTAGACGCGTGGGGAACTACCGCGTTTGAAACCACCCTAAAGCACGAGCTTGAGCAAATGGATGTGAGTCTGCTCCCCTTGCAGCAGGCCTTGACACAAAGCAGCTACACCAGCGGCGAGAAGCGCAGTGTGAGGCTGATTCGTGTGACGGATGATGTGGACGCTATCCATGTGAAAACGGGTATTTTTTATACCGGAATCATTCCAGGTTGCAGCTGTGCCGATGACCCGACGCCCATGAGTGAAATCAATGAATACTGTGAAGTGCAATTTGATATTGATAAAAAATCCGCAGAAACGGCGATTATCTTATTGCCCTAGGAAGGCGCTACCGCGTCAGTCTTTGACGGTAACGTATGCCAGTTGAAGCGAGCGCCCCGGTCGGCAGCGTCGCCGTCATTGGCGGTGGCCCTGCTGGATTAATGGCGGCAGAGGTGTTGATGCAAGGCGGGGTTGCCGTCGATGTGTACGATGCCATGCCCTCACTCGGGCGAAAATTTTTGATGGCGGGCAAGGGTGGCATGAATATCACGCATGCCGAATCCGCCGCGCAGTTTCTCGCCCGCTACGGCGTGCGCAGTGCACAAATTGAACCCTGGCTCAGCGCGTTTGGCCCAGCAGCATTACGTGAGTGGATTCACGCACTCGGTATTGACACCTTTGTGGGTAGCTCGGGCCGCGTGTTCCCCGCCGATATGAAAGCGGCCCCCTTGTTGCGTGCTTGCTTGCATCGCTTGCGCGCGGGCGGTGTGCGGCTGCATGTGCGGCATCGGTGGCAGGGCTGGGACGAGCAGGGTGCTTTACGCTTTGCGACACCCGAAGGCGAACAGCGCGCCACGCCTAGTGCCGTGGTGTTGGCACTCGGCGGCGGCAGTTGGGCGCGTTTGGGTTCCGATGCGGCCTGGGTATCGTTGTTGGCTGCGCGTGGTGTGAGTATCGCGCCCTTGCAGCCTGCCAATTGTGGTTTTGATGTGGGGTGGAGCGAACATTTCAGCCAGCGCTTTGCCGGGCAGCCGGTGAAGCCGGTGCTGCTGAGCTTTACGGATCGTGCAGGAACGCGTCACAGCAAAAAGGGCGAGTTCATCGTGACAAGCACGGGCGTGGAGGGAAGTTTGATCTATGCATTGTCAGCACGTCTGCGTGACGAAATCGCCGCCCAAGGGAGCGCGCTCGTGCAACTTGATCTGTTGCCCGACCGGGCAGCCGATTTCGTCGCCGACGAAGTGGCGCGGCCTCGCGGCTCGCGCTCGCACTCCAGCCACTTGCAAAGCCGCCTCGGTTTAAAAGGCGTTAAAGCCGGATTGTTGCGCGAATTGCTAGCGCCTGACGCCTATGCGCAGCCTGCCCGCCTGGGCGCGGCGATCAAGGCGCTGTCTCTGCGCCTGAGCGCGCCGCGCCCGCTGGACGAGGCGATCAGCAGCGCCGGTGGAATTTGTTTTGAGGCGATTGATGCGCAGTTGATGTTGCGTAATATGCCGGGCGTATTCTGTGCGGGTGAGATGCTGGATTGGGAAGCGCCCACTGGCGGATATTTACTCACGGCCTGTTTCGCGAGTGGACAGGCCGCGGGCAGGGGTGCATTGTCTTGGTTGATCCACTCGCTACAAACGGGTACAAGTTGAGCATGGAATTTTTGCAAATCATTTTGCATTTTGAGCACTATCTCGATAGCGTTATCGCGCAATACGGCGCGTTGGTTTATCTGCTGCTGTTTGTCATCGTTTTTTCTGAAATAGCGATTGCGCCGCTCTTCTTTTTGCCGGGCAATCCGTTAATTTTTATTACCGGTGCTTTTTGCGCGAGCGCGCATCTGAATATCTGGCTGGTGATGACGGTATTGTTTAGCGCCGCATTCCTGGGGAGTGTGGCGAGTTATCGAATTGGCAAAGCCGTCGGTCATAAAGTTTTTAGTGGCAAATACGCTTGGCTGGATCAGGCATCGTTTAACAAAGCGCATGCGTTTTATGAACGCTTTGGGGGCGTGACCTTTCTGCTGTCGCTGTACGTCCCCGTGGTGCGTACTTTTGCCCCGCTGGCGGCAGGCGTGGCGGAAATGACTTTTGCAAAATTTGCGCTGTTCGCCGCTGCAGGTGCCGCGGCCTGGGTTGGGCTACTCGTGCCGGGCGGTTATTTTTTTGGCAATATTCCCGTGATCCATGAAAATTTAAATAACATCATGCTCGCAGGTGTCGGTGGCGGCGTAGGCGCGCTGCTGTTGAGCGGGGCATGGCGCACTTACCGTAAACGCAGCGCCACACAAGATAATTAATTCAAGTAAGCGATAGGTAGTGGTATGAAGGGTTCTTGGAAAGAAAGCATTTATTTACAGCGCGAAGAATTGGCGCGCACCTTGCACGAGCCATTGGCGAAACTGGCCACGCGTTGCACAGCGGCCTGGGGTGATCGCGCTAAGCTGAATGAGATTCTCTCGCTGGGTTTTACGAGTATTCCGCACTGCTCTTTTTTGTACTGCGTGGATACCAATGGAATCCAAGTGAGCGACAACGTCGGGCCTAAAGGCTTGGCCCCTGAACATTTCGGGCGCGACCGTTCGCAGCGGCCTTATATGATGGAAGCCGTTCCGGCCTGGGGCTACCTTCTCTCCGACGCCTACATCAGCTTGATGGATCACCGACCCTCGCTGACCGCAC
>JAYVBU010000215.1:0-2881 GCA_043750335.1 Betaproteobacteria bacterium
CCCATGCCGTCGGAGATACCGGCCGCAATGGCCATGACATTTTTTATTGCGCCGCCCAACTCCACGCCCACGACATCCGTGCTGGAATAAACGCGCAAGCGATGATTGTTAAGGCGCGCGGCGACATCCTGTGCAAACGCAACGTCGCTGGCGGCCAGCGTCAGCGCGCAGGGTAAGCCCTGCGCCACTTCCTGTGCAAAACTGGGCCCGGACAATACGCCGCGCTGCACATTGTCAGGCAGTATTTCCGCCGCGACTTGATGCAGTGGCTTCGCACCACCCGGCTCGAAGCCCTTGCACGCCCAGACGATGGGGGTAGTGTTGCCCGCTTGGCACAGTGCGATCAACAGGGCGCGAAAGCCACTGGTGGGCACGACGGCGAGAATCAGCTCAGCACCTTCAGTGGCTTGTATTAAGTCGGCACTTAATGCGATGGAAGCGGGAAGCGAAAAGTCCGGTAAGTAACGCGTGTTTTTACGCGTGCTGACGAGCGCATCAATGTGCCGATGATCGCGCGCCCACAGCGTGATGGCATGGTGGGCAGACAAACTGATAGCGAGCGCGCTGCCCCACGCCCCCGCTCCCAAGACGGCGATCTTCAAATTCCCCACACTGCTTTCATCTGCAAGAATCCACTTTGCCCATCGCGATGTCTGACCTTAAGCCAGCCGCCGCTGGCAATTTCGAGCAACTCCAGCGCGACATCACGCTCAGCCTTGAACACCAGCGGTGCGGCGGCATCGGGCTGGGCGCGGATATCGGCCACGGCGGTGGCAATCAGCACCGTGCGCTTGCTATCCAATTTGGCGGACTCAACCCAGGCCAATGCGCCGCTTGCATCGCGCACTTTGACCCACTTTTCCAATGCGACCAGGATTTCGACCGGGTAGTAGCTCGAAAGAATGGATAGCTTATGCGCCTGTAGCGAAGGCGCGTCGTAGAGCACCGCCGCCTCGGCACCGACCGCGCGAAATTCAAGCGCCTGTGCCGACAGGCTTGCCATACAACACAGTGCGCCGAACAGTCTGCGCATATTAGCTGGCGGCGGCCGGTTGTGCGGCTAGTGCTTGCTGTTCACGCTGCTGGTGGTAGAGCATTTCAAAGTTAACGGGGGACAGATAAACCGGCATGAAACCAGCGCGGCCGACCAAATCAGAAACCACTTCACGCAAGTACGGGAAAAGCATATTTGGGCAGGTGATGTGCATGACGAGTTCCATGGTTTCCTCCGGTACGTTGAGTACGCGAAAAATCCCGGCCTGCGCGGCTTCCACCAAATATGCGGTGCGCTCGCCGAGCTTTGCGGTCACCGTCGCGGTCAATGACACTTCGTATAAAGAATCGCCGATTTTTTTGGCTTCATTGAAAATTTGCACGTCAATTTGGGGTGCTTCGCGTTCCAAAAAAACTTCGGGGGAGTTGGGGCATTCGAGGGAGACATCTTTGACGTACAGTTTTTCGATGCCGAATTGCGGTTGCGGCTGGTCTGACATATTCACTCCTAAGCGTGGGCCATCGCGGCACGGATGCCGTATTTAAAAGTGGTCATTTTACACGCTTACGATGATTAGCAACCGTGCCGCCCTTAGCACTGGCACACGTGCAACGGCCCTCCGGAGGGAGGGCCGTGCTCGACTTCCTTACTGTGGCTTAAACTGCTGTATTGACGACGGGGGGCGTGCTTGTCGTGTCCGACGGCACTTCCCCTGCTGGATTGCCTGACTGGTCATAGACCGACTGTCCGAGCTGATCCAAGCGCTGGGTGATCTGACTGGTGATGCGTTCCAGATTGGCGCTGAGCGTATCGGCTTTTGCGTCCAACTTTTGCGCTGCCGCTTCGTCGCCGTTTTCACGTAGCGCCGCTGCGCGCTCTGTGATGGTTCCCAGTACATCATTCACGCGCGAGGTGATGGTATCGAGGCGACCAGATAGCGCGTCTGCCGCCTGTGCACCACGCGATTCAACGCGCGCGGCTGCATCATCCAGGCGACCGATGACAGTATCGCGGCGTGCTTCCAGATTTGCCACCAAATCGTCTCGGCCCGCCTCCGTTGCCTTGGTGACCAATGCGTCAATATTTGTGTTGACCTTCGTCTTCAAATCGTCAATACGCGTTAACGCATCCGTTTGCGCCGGTACTGCGCCGGTCGCGCCAGGTGCGGTGGTTTCGCTCGGCGCACTGGTCTGCGCGTCGGGGGGAAGCGGCCCAGTATTGGTCGGACGAGATTTGACTTCACCTGCCTGATGCGCACGTTGCAATTGATGCAACTGGGCAAGCGGGTTAGCTTGTGGGTTAAATGAAATAGCCATGGGAGATCTCCGTGTTTGTTAACAATCGGCGCTCCATTCGGAGCTGCCACTTTGGTTGCCGGGGAACTGCAATCGCCTCAGCGGTAAACTTGATAGAGCAACCATCATGCCAACAACATCAAGTAAGACTATTCACGGTTTTTAAAGGGAAAACTGAAACGATTATTTATCAACCGGCATGGTTTGCCGGGAGAGAGCGGCAAGAATTGCCGAAGCGGCTGCCGGAATTACTATTCGTGCTGCATATCCAGGCCGCTCAACGCCAACTCCGCCGCGCGCAGGACAGCACGCGCCTTATTGCGCGTCTCGATCCACTCGGACTCAGGTACGGAGTCGGCGACGATGCCCGCACCCGCTTGTACGTAGAGCGTACCGTTCTTGACAACGGCGGTGCGGATGGCGATCGCCAAATCCATGTCGCCATTAAAACCGAGGTAGCCCACAGCGCCGGCGTAGATACCGCGCTTACTTGGCTCCAGTTCGTCGATGATTTCCATCGCGCGCACCTTAGCCGCGCCGGACACGGTGCCTGCGGGGAAAGTCGCACGCAGCACATCCATCGCATTCAGAT
>JAYVBU010000216.1:0-6385 GCA_043750335.1 Betaproteobacteria bacterium
ATCGAAATACCGCGCGGCGGGCGTGAGCAATGTGCTGCTCGCGGTGGGGGCTGGTGCGCTGCCGACAGAAGTGGTGCGCGAATCCATGGAATGCATCGCAGAAGAGGTCATGCCGGCTTTCGAGGCGTCGGACGTCAGGCGTCAGGCGTCGTAGCACTCATGCGTGTCTTCATCACCGGCTCCGCTTCATATCTCGCCTTAGCTTGGTTGCCTGGATTGTGCGCCGATCCGCGTATCGAGTACGTCATCGGCCTTGATGTCGCCCCCGCAATTTTCATTCACGCAAAATATACCCATCAGCAAATGGATATTCGTAGCCCGGATATCGCTACGCGCATGGCCGGTTGCGACGCGCTGGTGCATCTAGCGTGGGTCGTGCTGCGCGGCAAAATGTGCGTCGCAGCGATGCACGATATTAATGTGCGCGGCACCCAGCTTGTGTTCGAAGCGGCGCGCGTTGCCGGGATCGCGCGCTTAATTCATCTCTCCAGCGCATCGGTTTATGGTCACGGCGAAAATTTGAACGAAGCTGCGCCATTCAATCCCTTGCACGGATTTATTTACGCGCAACATAAAGTCGAAGTGGAGCATTATTTAGCCCGCGCCTTCCCACAAGCATTGCGCCTACGCCCGCATATTATTCTCGGCCCGCACTGCCAGCCCTTACTCAAACAAATGTTGCGTCTGCCGTTCTATCCGCGCTTGCCCGACCCGCAGCCGCGCTTGCAGTGCGTGCATGAGGCCGATGTGGCGGATGCGCTCACCGCAGGTTTATTTAGCGAAGTGAGCGGCCCGATCAATCTGGCAGCCTGCGGCGAATACAGCCTCAAACAAGTGATCGCGGCGCGCACGCAGTATCCGATGCCCTTGCCCTTTGCCCTGATAAAAGCGTCGCTCAACGTAGCCTGGCGCTTGACCGGATTTGGTGGCGAGCCAGCCTGGATCGAAGGCATGCGCCGCACGCTCACACTGGATTGCACGCGGGCACAAAGTGAGCTGGGTTGGCGACCTAAATTCACTGCCACTGCGGCGATAGATGCGGTGAAATAAGACCTGCTGTTATGATCTTAGTAACGATGAATACGCCCGCCCTACAAATCGATCGCCTCACGAAACGCTACGGCAAGCTACCCGTGCTGGAATCACTCAGCTTGAGCGTCGCAGCCGGTGAATGTTTTGGTCTGGTGGGCATGAATGGCGCGGGCAAGACTACGCTCATCAAATGTCTGCTCGATTTTTGTGATATGGATGGCGGTGAGATTCGGATTTTCGACGTGTCGCACCGCGAGACGCGCGCACGCAAACCGCTCGCCTATTTACCGGAGAGTTTCCTGCCGCCACACTCGCTCACCGGCCGCGATTTTGTGCAATACATGCAGGCATTGCGCGAAGCGCCGTATGACGAAAACGCCGTGCGCGCGATGTGCGCCGCACTCGATTTGGACACGCAAGCCTTGGATCGCCAAGCGCGCCACTACTCTAAAGGCATGACGCAAAAACTCGGCTTGGCCGCAGGCTTTTTGAGCAGCGCAGAATTGTTCATCCTGGACGAACCGATGAGCGGCCTCGACCCGAAAGCGCGCGCGCTACTCAAACGCCAATTCGCCGACCTCAAACAATCTGGTAAAACCCTGTTTTTTAGCTCGCATGTTTTAGCCGATGTGGAAGAAATCTGCGACCGCATGGCGATCTTGCATGCAGGGCAGTTGCGCTTTGTCGGGACACCGGCGGAGTGTCGGGCGCAGTATCAGGCAGATAGTTTAGAGGCAGCTTATTTGGCGGCGATTGAATGAATCGTTTCTTGCAGCGATTTCTGAAATTCCTCAAATGGACCGGAATCGTGCTGGGGATTTTGCTGGTGCTTTTTATTGGGATTAACGCTTTCGATGAAACGCTTGATCCAGACGCCGCAGCGATTTTGAATGCATCGCCCAAAGTGAAGCCAGAGGACAACGCTTATTTTTATTTAGCGGGTATTTATACCGCAGAATCAAACAATCCAAGCGAGGTCGGTAGGAAATGCGTGCTCGACCAGCTCAAAGTTGCCCAAACGGGCAAGGTTGTTAATGATACAGAGGATATTCCTGCTTGCCGTGAACAGAATGCCCTGAGAGCGGCAGAAGACAGCTTTTTCGCCTGTGAATGGCGGAAAAAGTTATGTTTGCAGGAATATTATTCACAGCGCGCATCGATAGAAAAAATTGCGGCGCAAAACAAGATTGTATTGGCGCGGTATGAACAATTGTTGGCGTTCCAGCAATTTGACGATACCTCCTACCTTCACCCCTTTGCAGTCACTTTCAAATTTCCGCCGAGCAATCTATATCAAGCGAAAAGCATCACCCGACTTCAAGCGGGTGACACTGCGGAGTTTGTTCGTCGCACCGCCGAGGAAGCTGCATTTTTCCGCATGGTGTTGAGCGGCGAAAGCAGTTTGCTCTACAAAATGCTGGGTATTGCTTGGCTAGAGCGATCAGCGCGGATGGTGAGCGAGGCCATACAGACCACACCTGATTTTTCGAGGAAACATCAGGCGGCGCTACTAGAAATCACCCGGCCATTGAGCCTGTCTGAGCAAAGCCTTGGAAATGTGATGGAGGGAGAATTGCGCCACTCATCAGCCATGCTTCGTTCTGTATTCGTAGATACCGCTTCAATTTGGGAGCGCTGGATTTATGGACTGGCATTTAAGCAAAATGCGACCGCCAATTCGCAATATCGCAACGTTGTCGTTTGGCGCGATTTAACCCAACTCCCAAGCGAGCAATATCTGGCCGCCGAAAAGTACGCTCTGGAAAAGATATATCACCCGTGGGGCAATGGCTATCTGCGCTGGATATATAACCCACTCGGCAAGGCGATAATTGGAATTGGAGCCCCCGCCTATTCGAATTATCCGCGTCGCATCATCGACGCCGACGGTCTGCTGCGTTTAGTCTCCCTCCAAATCCAAATCGCCGCCCAAAAAATCCCCGAGTCCGACATACCGGCTTTCCTCAAAAATGCCGACCCCAAGTTCCGTGATCCCTATACCGGCCAACCCATGCAATGGGATAAGACGCGCGGCCTGTACTTCCGAGGCTACAGTGATCGCATCGCAGATAAAGATGGGTTTGTCTCGGTCAAGCTTTAAGTCGTCATAGCCTACCCGCCCCATCTCTGGCAGAATGTCGATTCTTCGACACCGGTTCGCGCTAAGAGGTAAAAAAAGATATGGCGACTTCCGTAGATAAACCCAGTTTGTTGATCGTCGATGACGATCCGCTGATTACCGATACGCTGAGCTTTGTGCTCGACAAGTTTTTTTATGTGCATGTCGCCGATTCCCGCGCCAAAGCGCAAACCGTCCTCGCGAGCCTCGACACACCGCCACAACTTGCCCTCGTCGATTTAGGCTTGCCACCTTTGCAGCACTTGCCGGACGAAGGTTTTCGCCTCATTTCCGAGTTGCTCGCGTATTCCACCACCATCAAAATTTTAGTGCTGTCAGGTCAGAACGATGAAACCAATGCGCGACATGCGCGCACCCTGGGGGCGATTGATTTTATCGCCAAGCCGTGCGACCCGGATACGCTACGAAAACATTTGACCAGCGCACTGCAAGCGCGCAACGCAGAGGTGGCGGCCTCGACCGAAGCGGCGGCCGATACGAGTTGCGGCATCGTGGGTGATAGCCCGGCGGTGTTGAAGCTGCGGCAGCAGATCGCGCAATTCGCTGATTCGCCATTCCCGGTTTTGATCGAGGGCGAGTCCGGCAGCGGTAAGGAGTTGGTCGCGGGCTGCTTTCACCGCATGGGCAGCCGTGCCAAGAAACCGTTTCTCGCGTTGAACTGTGCGGCGATTTCGCCCACCTTGGTCGAGCCCACTTTGTTTGGCTACAGCAAGGGTGCGTTCACCGGCGCGGTCACTGCGCGCTCTGGCTATTTTGAAGATGCGAACGACGGCACATTATTTTTAGATGAGATCGGCGAGCTGCCGTTCGAGTTGCAAGCGAAACTCTTGCGCGTGTTGGAGAACGGCGAATTCCAGCGCGTGGGCGAGACGCAAACCCGTCATAGCAATGCGCGCATCGTTGCGGCGACCAATCGCGATTTACGCTCGGAGATTCGCGCTGGGCGCTTTCGTGCCGATTTGTATCACCGCTTGAGTGTGTTCACTGTAAACGTGCCGCCCTTGCGCGAGTTGAACGACGATAAGAGCGGGCTGTTGCAGCACTTCCGTGCTTTCTACGCTAAACAAGCGAATGTGAAGCCGTTTGATCTGGATAAAAATGCGCTGCTGCGCTGGATGGGTTATCACTTCCCTGGCAATGTGCGCGAGCTGCGTAATATCGTGATCCGTCTCACCACTAAATACGCCGGGCAGACCGTCGTCACCGCGCAGTTGGAAGATGAGCTGGATACCGATGTGTACACGTCCGGTGGATTTGATATTCCCACCGATCAAAAATCGCTGGAAGAAATGGCGAAGAAACATCTACAAAGCCAGACCAATTTCAGTCTCGATCAAACGCTCAAGCAATGGGAGCAGGGTTACGTCGAGGCTGCGCTCAAAATCACGCACGGCAATCTGAGCCAGGCGGCCAAACTTCTGGGCGTGAACCGCACCACTTTGTACAGCCGCATGCAGGCTTACCAAATCAGCACGGATGAATAAGTTTCCTAAAGACCTTAATGCTTGCCAAAGAGGTCAAAGAGAAAAGCCTGGAATGCTCATGGTTCATGAAGCGGCCTTTAGATTTAAAGGGGGGCTACAAGGAAAGCCACAGTTTTGCTCTGTGGTCTCTGTGTTCTCTGTGGCAGGTTGATTTTTAGGATAAAACCAGCGTGTATTTCGAGCACTTCGGTCTTACCCAACCCCCGTTCAAAATCACGCCCAACACTGCGTTCTTTTTTCCTGGCGGTAATCGCGGCCCCATTCTCGATGCACTGGTGTACGCCATCACCCAAGGCGAAGGCATTATCAAAGTCACGGGCGAAGTCGGCAGCGGCAAGACCATGCTCTGCCGCATGCTGGAGACGAGTTTGCCGGATACGGTTGAGACAATCTATCTCGCCAATCCGAGTGTGGCGCCGGGTGAGATTTTGCACGCTATTGCTTTCGATATGCATCTGCAAGTCCCACGAGATGCGGGTCGTTTGCAGGTGATGCAAGTGCTACAGGACTATCTGGTGCAGCGCCACGCAGAGGGCAAGCAAGTCGTAATTTTCGTCGAGGAGGCGCAAGCCACCCCCGTGGGCACGCTGGAAGAAATTCGCCTGCTCTCCAATCTGGAAACGCAGCACCACAAGCTCCTGCAAATCGTCTTGTTCGGTCAGCCGGAGCTGGATGAAATCCTAGCGGATACCGCGATCCGCCAATTGAAAGAGCGCATCACGCACAGCTTTCGTCTCGACCCGCTCAACACCACCGATATTCGCGCCTATCTCGACTTTCGCATGCGCCAAGCTGGTTATAAAGGCCCGGATGTATTCAGCGTGGGCGCGCTGCGTGAAATCACCCGCGCATCATTAGGCCTCACCCGCCGCATCAACATCATCGCCGACAAAGCGCTGCTCGCCGCCTATACCGAACAAGCGCACGAAATCACCGCGCGCCATGCCTTTGCCGCAGCGCAGGACGCTGAATTCACCGACATTGCGCCGCGCAAAATTTGGCGGCTCGGTTTGGCTGCACTCGGCCTGCTTGTGCTGGGCGTGGGGCTCGGCCTATTTGTCGCACCCAGGTTGATTGCGCCGACAGTAACACTAGCGCCGCTCGTCGAGGTAGCGCCAAGCCCAGCACCCACGCCAAGCGCCGCGTCCGCCACGCCTGGGCAGCCTGCCGCAGCACAAGCCGTCAGCCTCACCGATGCGCGTCTGAACGCGACCAAACAATGGCTGTCCAGCGCCCCGCCTTCGAGCGTGAGCATCCATGTGCAATTACTTGGCGCGGGGGATGCAAAACGCCTCGAAAGCTATCTTGCCGACTTGGGTAAAAGCGTTGATATCGCGCAGGTTTTTGTGTACCGTACCTTTGCGGGTGGCAAGCCTGCGTTTAGCGTAATTTACGGTAGTTACCCGAGTCGCGCGGCGGCTAACGCCGCACTCGCACAACTACCCGCAAAGCTCCAAGCGCAGCACCCCTACTTGCGTACCGTGCAAGGCATGCGCGCAGAAATCAGCGCAGCGCTGACTAAGTCCAAAGGATAAAGTTGAACATCACCCCTATCATTTTTTCTCGCAGCGCCTTGATCGGTATCTTAGTCATGCTCGGCGCTTGCGCGCAGGAGCCGCGCATCGCGCAATCGCAAGGTCATATTTCTGAACCGCCCTCCGCCCAAGCGGCCAGCGCCATCCCAGCGCCAGTACAAGTGCCCGCGCAATTGCCGCCGCCCAAAGTGCAA